>QIEJ01000276.1 GCA_003228585.1 Pseudomonadota bacterium | reverse complement strand
TTAAACCTTATTCTGTTGATCCTGCCTGCGATCGTCATCGCGAGTCACGCTGTGGCATGACGAAGCGATCTCGGCAGGCTGAGACTGCTTCCGCCTTCGCATAAAGCTACGGCGGGACAAGTCGGTCGCCAAACGTCTCGCAGTGACAGGCGCTTTCTTTTGGAATCTGGATTTTGGAATTAATCGAGACTCGGGACCTTGTTAAGTACTATAGACAGCCAATCCGGGCATGTTTATAATCATTGCAGAAACAAGAAATCAATAAGTACTATGTGCTAAGTACTAGGCACTAAGGTTTTGAATCCAGAACTTAGTACTTAGTACGTAGTCCTTAGTACCCATTCGCTAGAGGGAGGCGAAAAAAGTGGCATTCAGGAAAACCATAGGCTTCATCGGCGGCGGAAACATGGCGGAAGCGCTTGTCGGACGCGCCGGGATACTGGACCCGTCAGACATTGTTATCTCGGAACCGACAGAGAAGCGCAGGGATTACCTTCATTCCACCTTTAACGTAAGGACCACCGCGGACAACAAACAACCTGCTGCCGAATCAGGTACCGTTTTTCTTGCCGTTAAACCCCTGATACTGCCTGAGGTGGTAGAAGAAATTTCACATTTCATGGTTCCGGACAGGCTCGTGATCTCCATCGCGGCTGGAATAACCCTCTCGTTCCTTGAAAGCAAACTTGGTAAAGCGGCTGTTATCAGGTCTATGCCCAACACACCGGCCCTTATCGGGTGTGGGGCCACTGTCATCTCTCCAGGATATAATGTCAGACCGGAGATGACCCGTTGGGCTGTAGAGATCTTTCACTCGGTGGGAATCTGCCTGGTATTGCCGGAGCCGCACATGGACGCCGTGACCGCGCTTTCCGGAAGCGGGCCCGCTTATATCTTCCGCATTGCGGAGACCATGATCGAAAGGGGTGAGCAGGAGGGCATTGCGAGCGAGTATGTTGACGAACTCATCAAACAGACCATACTGGGCGCCGCCCGAATGATGACGGAGGCCGGAAGGACGCCGGAAGAACTGAGAGAGATGGTCACCTCTCCCGGAGGAACTACTGAAGCCGGCTTAAAGGCTATGGAAGAGGCTGGATTCGAGGGAGCCCTGAAAAAGGGAATTACCGCAGCGATGACGAGAGCAAAGGAGCTGGGGAAAGGGTAGTTCAGGGTTCAATCCAAGAACCAAGATGATAATTAATTCCAGATTCCAGATTCCAGATTCCAAAACAAAGAATGACCGATCACCGATCACCAGACTTTGAAATCCATTCCTTAAGGTTTTCAAAATCTTCCGGGTTTTCGAAACTGCTTCGAAGAAAGATCAATCTTTCACCTTCTTCACGATCCACAACAAGGTGCCGGCCATGAGCCTTGACATGCCCGGGATTCGGCCTCTCGAATTCCTCTCTTGAATGTTCACTCTCGACCACCATCCTGTCATCGTATAGAGTTAATACCTGGGGGACCAAAAGGGTATCGTTGCCGCCCCCATAGATATGAAGCAGGAACATAATGTTGGAAACTCCCCAGAAGAGTGCACCGACAGCAACTGCCCAGACAGTGCCTTTCAGATAATTGCCGTCAAAAGCGTGTCCCAGAAAGACAAATCCAACCAGCGCGGGGCCGGCCACCTTCCGGAAAGGTCTGGAAGACGCGGTGAGGCGAACGATCTGGTAAAGATCCCATCTACTCAATTTAAATTCCAGGAGCCCGATGGGTTTCGTGGTTTCAGCTTCCACTATCTGTGATGCCTAGCCAGGAGCCTGATGAAGGTTCTCCGACAGGCTCCTGGGACCGAAGATGGCCGTTCCAACGCGAATGATAGTGGCCCCCTCCTCGATAGCAACCTCAAAATCACCGGTCATGCCCATGGAAAGTTCACTCAGGCTGTCGGCAGGGAATCCTTTCTCCACCAGGTCCTCCCTGAGATCCTGCAAGGCTGCGAAATATGGTCTGGAGTCCTCCGGGTCGGCAGAAAACGGGGGCATCGTCATGAGACCGACAGGCTCCGTTCCATCTTCCTCCAGGAGAACGGAGAGCACCCCTTGCGTGTCCTCCGGAGAGCATCCGAACTTGACATCCTCACCGGAAACACTGACCTGGACAAGCACTCTGCAGACCTTCCCTTTTTCCCTGTATCGTCTTGCGACCTCCCCCGCCAGGCGGACAGAATCGATGGAGTGTATCCACCCAAAAAGCTCGGGACAATATTTCACCTTGTTGCTTTGAAGGTGTCCCACGAGGTGCCAGACCAGATCATCTGGAAGCAATGGTATCTTGTCCCTCGCCTCCTGAACACGATTCTCCCCGAAATGGACCTGGCCTGCCCGGGATGCTTCCGTAACCACTTCAGCGGGGAGGGTCTTGCTTACCGCCAGCAGTAAGATGTCCTGCGGATTGCGGCCGGATTTGAGAGCTGCTGCCGAGATCTTTTTATTGATATCGCTGAGATTACCTCTGATATTTTCCATCGTCATCTTTATACTACAAAATGTGCACTTTGAACATTTGCTCCTTCTGGTTTAGACAAAAAAAAGAAGGGTTGTCTGAATCAGACAACCCTTCTTGTTTCTGGCGGGGTCGACGGGACTCGAACCCGCGGCCTCCGGCGTGACAGGCCGGCGTTATAACCAACTTAACTACGACCCCTGATAGCTTCTTTTTAAATCCTGCTGTAAAAGCAGTTAACTCTTCCGTGGTGGGCGGTACAAGGCTCGAACTTGTGACCCCCGGCTTGTAAAGCCGATGCTCTCCCAACTGAGCTAACCGCCCACGAGCAGCTATTTATAATAGTCTTACCTTGGTATGTCAACAGGTCAAACGAAGTATCTAGTGTCTGGTGTCTAGTGTCTAGAAACCAGAGACTAGAAACTAGAAACTTCTGCCAAGCATCGCTTGGCAGACCTTAATGTGCGTGCACCGTATCTGTGTCTGAACCGATGCCTTCCGGTTTCCGGTCTCTCAGCGCCGGGATCAATTCCTCCACTGGAGCCTCCCTGAGGGCCAGCTTGAGGACCTCATCCACATTTTCCACGTCGTGAACCGTAAGGCCTTTGAGAATCTCCTTGGGGACCTCCTTCATATCGATTTTGTTCTGCCTGGGAATGATTACATCAGTGACTCCCCCACGGTTGGCAGCAAGGAGTTTTTCCTTCAGCCCGCCGATCTTAAGGACCCGGCCCCTGAGGGTTATCTCCCCAGTCATGGCAATATCGTTCCTTACAGGCCTTCCTGTGAGGGCTGATGTCAATGAAGTCGCCAGTGTAATTCCCGCTGAAGGGCCATCTTTAGGGATGGCTCCCTCGGGGACATGAACGTGGATATCCACGTTCTGGTAAAAATCCCTGGGAAGGCCCAACTCATCGGCCTTTGAGCGGACGTAGCTCAGTGCGGCCCGGGCTGATTCCTGCATGACATCTCCAAGTTTTCCTGTGAGAGTCAGGTTCCCTTTGCCGTCCAGGACAGTCACTTCCGTCTGAAGCAGTTCACCACCCGTTTCGGTCCATGCCAGTCCGGTGGACAGCCCAACGTATTCCTTCTCCTCAATAACCCCGTGCTCGAATTTTGGAACACCCAGGTGCTTAGCCACTGTCCTGCTGAAAATGCTCGCCTGCCGGGCTTCATCCTTGCCCGTTTCAACAACATCCCTTGCGACCTTGCGGCACACGGAAGCGATCTCTCTTTCCAGGTTTCGGACACCGCTTTCGCGTGTGTACCCCCTGATAATGGACATAATACCGTTGTCGGTAAAACGTACGTGATCTTCCTTAAGACCGTGTGCTTCAAGCTGCTTCTTGACGAGAAACTGTTTTGCTATATTGAGTTTTTCCGGCTCCGTATACCCGGCAATGCGGATAACTTCCATCCTGTCCTTCAGAGCGGCCGGGATAGGCTCCAGAGAGTTGGCGGTTGTAATAAACATGATCTCGGACAGGTCGTAATCCACCTCCAGATAATGATCGGAGAAACTGTTGTTCTGTTCGGGATCCAGCACCTCCAGAAGAGCCGAGGAAGGATCACCCCTGAAGTCCATGCTCATTTTGTCAACCTCATCGAGGAGAAATACCGGGTTGACGGTCTTGGCCCTCTTCATGGATTGGATGATCCTTCCGGGAAGAGCGCCTATGTAGGTTCTGCGGTGTCCTCTGATCTCCGCTTCATCCCGAACACCACCCAGTGACAACCGGACGAAATTGCGATCAAGCGCCCTTGCAACGGATTTGGCCAGAGATGTCTTCCCGACACCGGGCGGGCCGACAAAACAGAGTATCGGGCCTTTGAGCTTCCCGACAAGTTGATGAACCGCAAGGTACTCCAGAATTCTTTCTTTAACTTTTTTCAGACCGTAATGATCCTCATCCAGAATCTTCTCGGCTGCCTTGATGTCCATATTATCTTCCGTCCTCTGATTCCACGGAAGCGAGATCAGCCAGTCAATGTAGTTGCGGACCACTGTTGCCTCAGCAGCCATGGGTGCCATCATCTTCAACCGGCGAAGCTCCTTCATGGTCTTCTCATGGACCTCCTCAGGCATGCCGGCCTCGTTGATCTTCTCCTCCAGTTCCTGGACCTCCGCCTTCGCCTCGTCCTTCTCGCCAAGCTCCTTCTGAATCGCTCTCATCTGCTCGTTGAGATAATACTCTTTCTGGGTCCTTTCCATCTGCCTTTTGACCCTGCTGCGGATTTTACGTTCGATCTGCAGGATCTCTATCTCGGACTCCAGAACCTGCAGGATGGTCTCAAGGCGGCGTGGGACCTCAAGCGTATTGAGCAGATCCTGCTTGTCCTCCAGCTTGAGGATCATGTGGGCAGCGACAGTATCGGCGAACTTACCCGGTTCCTCAATGGTGTTGATAGATGAAAGGATCTCCTGGGGAACTTTCTTGTTGAGTTTGGAGTACCGTTCGAACCGGTCGACGATGCTCCTCATCATGGCCTCGAGCTCAGGACCCGGAGGACAGTGAAAATCCAGCTCCTCATATTCGGCGGAGAAATAATCATCCAAATCCTTATATTCGGTAAGCCTGACCCTTTTCTGGCCCTCCACCAGAACCTTGACGGTTCCATCGGGCAACCTCAACATCTGAAGTATGGAGGACAGGGTCCCCACTTCATGGACCTCTTCAGGAGTGGGATCGTCGATCTTGGCGTCCTTCTGGGCGGACAGGAGGATGTTCTTGTCCGCTTCCATGGACTCTTCCAGGGCGCGGATGGACTTGTCCCGTCCAACAAAGAGCGGAACGATCATATGGGGAAAGACAACGATATCTCTTAAAGGCAGTACCGGCAGTGTTTGATTTATGAAAACGTTTCCCACATTTTCTGACATGTTTGGATCACTCTCCAATCGTATATATCAATTTGGTTACGACCTGGTTACGACACTTTCTTCTCTTCTTCTTCCTCTTCACCTGAACCCGACTCATACAGGAGGATAGGGTCAGCGCCGTTTAGCACCACATCCTCGTTGGCGATACACTCGCGGACATTGGGTTGCGAGGGAAGGTCATACATAATGTCAAGCATGGCATCCTCAAGGATCGCTCTCAAGCCCCTGGCCCCTGATTTTCTTGTTATGGCTTCCTTGGCTACTGCAACCAGGGCTCCATCAGTAAATTTGAGTACAGTGTTCTCGAACTCGAAGAACTTCTGATACTGTTTGACCAGGGCATTCCTTGGCTCGGTCAGGATCCTCACCAGGGATTCCTCATCCAGATCATTTAGCGTGGCTACTACAGGGACACGTCCAACGAACTCCGGGATCATCCCGAAACGGATGAGATCTTCAGGCTGCATCTGGGAAAGAATTTCACCGATGTCTTTCTCTGTCCTGGATTTGATGTCCGCACCGAATCCGAGACTTTTTGTCCCTATCCGGTACTCGATCACCGATTCCAGCCCGATAAAGGCTCCGCCGCAGACAAAGAGAATGTTGTCGGTGTTTACCGCAATAAATTCCTGTTGCGGATGTTTGCGGCCACCCTGTGGCGGGACGTTGGCAACGGTTCCCTCGATGATCTTCAGCAGAGCCTGCTGAACCCCTTCACCCGACACGTCCCTGGTAATGGAGGGGTTGTCGCTCTTTCGAGCGATCTTATCGATCTCATCGATGTAAACAATCCCCTTCTCAGCCTTGCTCACATCGTAATCGGCGTTCTGGAGGAGCCGGAGAATGATATTCTCCACATCCTCACCAACATAACCCGCTTCGGTAAGGGTGGTGGCATCCACGATGGCGAAGGGAACCTTCAGAATCCTTGCCAGTGTCTGGGCGAGGAGGGTTTTACCTGTACCTGTCGGGCCGATAAGGAAGATATTGCTTTTCTGGAGTTCAACATCATCACTGGTGGCCTCAATCCGTTTGTAGTGATTGTAAACAGCCACGGAGAGTATCTTCTTGGCCCTGTCCTGTCCTATGACATACTCGTCAAGGGCCTGCTTGATCTGTTCCGGCCTGAGAAGGTCCTTGGATATGCGTTCGCTTTCCTCGCGCTCCCACTCCTCCTCAATAATGTCCGTACACAGCTCGACGCATTCGTTGCAGATGTAAACGGTGGGACCAGCAATCAGCTTGCGAACCTCATCCTGCGTCTTGCCGCAGAAAGAACACCGGAGTACTCCGCTATCCTTGTTGGTGGACTCGCTCATGTCATCTCCTCTTGTTTATCCCCAGCCAATTCATTTAAACGGGTTGAAATCACTCTGTCAACCAGGCCGTATTCCACTGCCTGTTCCCCCGACATGAAGAAATCCCTGTCTGTATCGGCTTCAATCCTTTCAAGGGGTTGCCCCGTGCTCTCGGAAAGTATGGCATTCAGCTCACTCTTGATCCTCAGAATCTCCCTGGCGTGGATGTCTATATCCGAAGCCTGTCCGGAAAATCCTCCCATGGGTTGATGGATCATGATTCTCGCATGGGGAAGCGCCAGACGTTTACCTTTAGCGCCGGCCGACAAGATGAGAGCAGCCATGCTGGCTGCCTGCCCGATGCAGATCGTTTCGATGTCGGATTTAATGTAACGCAGGGTATCGTATATGGCAAGGCCGGCAGAAACTGACCCTCCAGGGCTGTTGATGTAGATATGGATATCCTTCTCGGGCGCTTCGGCCTCCAGGTAGAGCAACTGGGCGATTACAAGGTTGCAAACATGCTCGTCGATGGCAGTGCCCATAAAGAGGATTCTGTCCTTCAGGAGCCGTGAATAGATATCGTAAGCTCGCTCACCGCGGCTTGTTTGTTCTATTACCATTGGGATCAAATTCATCTCATCTCTCCCTTCACCTTGACCTTCTTGACCGTGGTGTTCTCAAGGAGCTTGTCAAAGACCTTGTTTCGGACGATGTTCAGGGTGATCTCATTGATGGTGCCGTCTTCCGTGTACTGGTCCATGAGTTCCTTTGGGGTTTTCCCGGTATTTTGAGCCGCCTGGGCGATGACTGCCTGGATCTCGGCAACCTCGGCCTTGACCTCTTCCTTCTCTGCGATCCTGCCAATTATGTACATCATCCTCACATGTTCTGCGGCCGTTCTCTTGAGATTCTCCTCGTTGGCCATGATCAGTTCATTGACTTTTTCACTGGACATCCCGGATCTTATGAGGCTCTCTCCGTACTCCTGACCCAGATAACGGATTTCCTTGTCCACCAGGGATGGAGGAACATCGAAGACATTGGTCTCCAAAAGCTTTTGGGCAAGGTTGGTGCGAAGGGCTTTTTCCGAATCCTCCTCCGCGCTTTTCTCCAGATCCTTCCGTATGTTTTTTTTCAGATCGTCCAGGGTTTCGAATTCCCCCATTGTCCCCGCAAAATCGTCATCGAGTTCCGCTAGCCTGACCTCTTTGATCTGCTTAAGTGCCACTTCAAAATGGACTGTCTCGCCTGCCAGGTTTTCCTGGGGATAATCGTCAGGGAAGGGAAGATCGAACTGCCTGTCCTGGCCTGGCTTCATCCCCACGATCTGTTGCTCAAACCCCGGGATGAGCTGTTCACGGCCGAGCCGAACCTCGAAATCCTGGATATCCATACCCTCGAGAGCCTCTCCTCCCTTGGAGCCCTTGAAATCAACGACGGCCAGATCTCCTTCTTTCAGAGGCCTGTCCTCAACCAGGGGAACAGCCTCGGCAGCGCGCTCCCTCAAAGTGAAGAGGAAACCGTCTACGTCCCCGTCCGTGATCTCCCTGACAGGTTTCTCCAGTTCCAGGGACGAGTAATCGGCCATTTCAAATGTGGGGGAAAGCTCCACCATAGCCTCGAATACAAGAGGTTCGTTCTCCCTGGATTGGACATCTGTGAGATACGGATTCCCGAATGGTGTAATGTCGTCGTCGGCCATGGCTTTCCGGGTGGCTTCAGCAACCAGATTATTTACCGCATCCTCTCGAGCTTCCCCTGCGTATACCTTTCGGATCATGTCCATAGGCGCCTTGCCCTTGCGGAATCCCTTCAGAGAAACCGTTTTTTTCATCCGGGCAAGGACCTTTTCAATTTCTTCCTCAACAGATTTCCAGGGTATCTCGACATTCAGTTTCCTCTCGGCACCACTTGTCTTCTCAATGTTGATTTTCATGGGTTTGGGAGCTCCTGCTCTTTTCGTGAGCGATTACAATTTCAGATTTCACACCCCGGACTCCAGACACCAGAGTCCAGACCCTGGCAGTGTGTCGGAAAACCTCGACACGCTGCGTGATTTTAACAAAGGTATCAGATGCTACCGGAAAACGGCTAATTGGGCAATAGTTGTGGTGCGAGAAGGGGGATTCGAACCCCCACACCGTAAGGTACTGGGTCCTAAACCCAGCGCGTCTGCCAGTTCCGCCATTCTCGCACGTCAAAGCGGCTCACAAATCAGGCGGCGGGGAAACCCGCCGCCTGTCAACACCTGGCCGGCAGGATCGTTTATTATATTATTCATTTACGCATCCTCGCCGCATCCGTAGTGCTGTATGTATATTATAGCTCAAAATCCCTCTGTTCAGGGAGGCGCTGCGACTTTTTTTTTAGCCTTGGCAGCGTGTCGGAAAACACCGATCACGCTGCCAGGAACCTGTATCCCCCCTGTTTTTTAAAGGGGGGTCTCCCAGGCAGGTCTGGTATTGACCGAGAGAACACGCTCGTTAATGCGATGAGGTATGGACACCTCTGATACAAAATCCTTGTCCTTTCCGATGCACCCGAAGGAAACCTCCATTTTTGTGAAATAGTCGTCGGTCTCTGTGCCCGGAGTGATGGATATATGCAGCAGTTTCCGGTTAATTTCCAGGTCGTAATCGTGGCTTGAAGAACATACGGGACATTTATTGATCTTCAGCCTGCCGTCGTCAAAATTCATATTGCCATCTCCTTCTTTCCCTCTTTTACGGGATTTGGTTACTTTAACTGCAACCAGTCTATTTCACATCCCTGTTTTGATTACAATGCCACAACTTAACCACCATTTTCCCGGAAAAAAGGGCCGACCCTTTCAAGGTCGGCCCTCTCATTGGCTGACGAGCAGCCGCAGACAGGTGATTCTCAACCTTTATTAATTCAGATAGTCCACGTAAACGCCAATGGTCATTGCCCCGATAGCCACACCTTTATCAATAACCGGGACCGAAACCTGAGAGACGTTGGCCCGGGTGGCATCATCCAACTCGATCTCGTCAACGAAAATCGAGCCCGTTCCGCCATCGTAGGAATTGACGAACTTGCCCTCATCTCCCTGCCAGTAGTCACCCGTCTTGTCGGTCATGCAGACATTGGCGCCCTGGTTGTCCATGACGAAGATCTCCATGATATAGGGCTGGGACTCGAGAAGCGCCTGGGCTGCCTTGGCGCAGTCATTGCTCATCAATTCCTCCTGAATGCCGAGCATTGCTCTCGCGCCCTTCCATGCGCCATCCGTTATTTGAATTTCCCGCAGGGTCATACCCTTCTTGTTCTGGGCTTTTACCGCTTTGACGATTGTTTTGTCATGGCCCATATTGGCCATGGTTGTGTTAGCACGGAAATTCAGCAATTTCATATCAGCCGCAAGGGCAGTCCCGAAAGTCATGGTAACACCGATAACGATTGCTAGAACGATAACATAGGCTCTTTTCACTGTTCTTTCCTCCTGGTCTTTTTGGTTTATCCGTATTTCATAAAGCAGGGAACAATCTCATTCCGATATCTACAACGTTTTCATACCTGTGCCGGCAATCACCTCCCCCTTTAGCCCAACGGCTTTTCTTACAACCGATCCAATCCAATAGCGAAAGTGAAACACCCCCCCGGATGTCAGACATCAGACAGTATAACAAATATTTCAGGAATTATTGAACAAAGAGTGTTTTTTTACAAAGAGCTTTAACTAAGCCTCAGAGGGAGGCCAGCCGGCATGTTTTCTTCCGCCCATCTGAGTTGCCGTTGTTTCATGAACCAGAGGACAGAACCGCTCACAATGTAGATGGGGATCATGGGAATCAGCCACATATAAAATCCGGCGATGACCATCAGCAGGATCCCCACATTGCGTTCTTTCAGATCTTCATTGTATTTGCGCTCGATTCCGTTAACCTTCACATCAGGGTAGGCATAAGCGGTTCCGGAATCGCCAAAATAAACAACTGAAATACTTCGCAGGATCTCGGTATCTCTTTCGTACTGAAGCGTGTCCTTGCTCGGCAGATCACTGATAATGGCGCCAACGCCCATTATCAGGGACATTGCGTACAGCAACGAAAGAACCAGAAAGGTCTTTCTCATTATTTTATAGAGATTTCTTTTCATCCTTTTTACCACCCACAGGGATGCCTCAGAAAAGAGAACTAACCCGGCATCTACGTAGCAACATCCATTCCAATTTATAAACCATTGTTTTTTTTGGAACTTTTGCCAATAAAGGGAAAACTTTCTCCACTTTTCGGGGCATGTTTTCTCATTTGTGGTAGCTGGTCCCACTTTCGAAGCTTGACAAGATTATCCGGGACTGCCTATTTTCAGCTTCGTTAATTATATCCGTCAGGGTTATAACCGAGTGTCGCTCAGAGTGAAATCTGGAGGAGCCATGAGAGCCGCCGTGCTGGTTGCGCCGCAGGAACTGCAGGTAACGGACCACGTTCCCCCGAAGCCCGGGCCGGGTGAGGTCCTGATCCGGGTCACGCTGGCAGGCGTGTGCGGTACGGATCACTCTCTTTACAACGGCCGATTCGACCTTCCCCTGCCGGTGATTCCCGGGCATGAGGGGATCGGCGTGATCGAGGAACTCGGCCCCGGGGTCTGCTCTGTCACCGTGGGTCAACGTGTCGTTATTCAGCCCAATTTCCCCTGCCATACCTGTGAAACCTGCCGGAAAGGATACGGGAACGTCTGCCCCTCAAAGGTCCGCCTCGGCCTCGACACGGATGGGGTATTCGCCGAACTCGTAAAGGCTCCGGCGGAATATGTCTGGCCCATCCCGGGAGGTATGGAGGACAGGGTGGCGGTGCTCGCCGAGCCCGTCGCGGTGGCGGCCCATGCTGTTGGGCTCCTGCCCCCGAAAGAGGGTGATCGTGTCCTCATCATCGGAGCTGGAGTGATCGGCCTTTTCACCCTTCAGCTGATCAACATCGAGGGCGTGGTAACAACTGCTTCCGACCTCGTTGACCAACGGCTGGCCCTGGCGGAGACACTCGGGGCTGACCACACATACAAAGTCGGTGAAGACAAGGAGCTGGAATCCTCCTCCTTCGATCTGATTTATGAAACAAGCGGGGATCCGGCGGCTTTCGCTCAGGCCATCAGATTGGCAGCCCCGGGTGGACGCGTCGCTCTTCTGGGCCTGTCTGGGGAGGAGTTCCCGGTTCCAACCGCCCAGATCGTGCGCAAGGAGTTGAAGATCGCCGGCTCCATGATCTACACAGATGAATTCGGGCAGGTTATGAACCTCCTGAAGAAGGGGAAGATAGAGACCGGTCCATTTACCGGCGACATCATCGCCATAAACGAGATTGACAAGGCTCTGAAGACTTTTAACGATCCGGATCGGGTCAAAACCCTCGTCTCCATAGGATAATTATCAGATTATTTCCTCTTGAATTCCGCGCCCCTTCCATCTAGTATCCTACCTTCCGCTTGACAGAACTGGTCCTCCCGTTGAGGGACCTTGCCGGAGCATGATAAGCGCTCTGGTCCACCATTTAATAGACATTAAGCGCAAGGGCTCACAATACAACGGGCCCGGCGCGGCTCCCGGGGCGCCCGAGGAGTCGTTCGGCCTTCTTAAGAGAGGGCCAGACACAGGAAACATGAGGTGACGAAATGAAAAAGATCGAGCGGTTGCTGGTGGCTAACCGCGGCGTCTCGGCCGTCCGGGTCATGCACACCTGCAGGGATCGAAATATCCCCACCACGGCCGTTTACAGCACCCCGGATCATCTCGGGTATCACGTGGTCATGGCCGACAAAGCCGTGAACATCGGTGAAGCGCCTCCAGCAGAATCCTACCTGAACATGGAGAACATCCTCCAGGCAGCCTTTCAAACCGGTTCGGACGCGATCCATCCGGGATGGGGGTTCCTGGCGGAGAACGCTGATTTCGCCCGGATGGTCCAGGACGCCGGCCTGATCTGGGTGGGCCCTCCACCTGAATTGATCAGCAAGCTGGGGGACAAGGCCCAGGCCAGAAAGATGGCTGTGGCGGCCGGTGTCCCCATCATTCCCGGTACTGAGGACGTTAACACTGTGGATGACGCGTTAGCCTGGTTGGACGATTCCGGCGTGGACTACCCCATCATGATCAAGGCAGCATCCGGAGGTGGAGGCCGCGGGCTGGTCCGGGTAGACCGGGCGGAGGATCTCGAGCAGGCTCTTTCCCAGGCCAGATCCGAAGCCGAGAAGGCCTTCGGCAGCGGAATACTTATCCTGGAAAAATTCATCCTCAACGCAAGGCATATTGAGGTTCAGATCCTTGTAGATCAATCCGGTAACGCGGTCCATCTTTACGAGAGGGAGTGCACCATCCAGCGGCGCAATCAGAAGGTCATTGAGGAGGCTCCCTCTCCCTCACTGGACGAGGACCTTCGTCACGAGATCTGCGGCCAGGCCATAGCTCTCGTAAATTCCATCGGCTACCATTCAGTGGGAACCGTGGAGTTTATCCTCGACTCTGACACCGGCAAATATTATTTTCTGGAGGTCAACACAAGGCTTCAGGTGGAGCACGGCCTTACCGAACTGACTACCGGTTACGATCTGGTGGGATTGATGATCGACGTGGCTGAGGGGAAATCCCTGGAGATCACCCAGGACGATGTCCAGCCCAACCGGTGGGCCATAGAGGTTCGCCTCAACGCCGAGGATCCTGAGACCTTCGGGCCCTCTTTCGGGACCATCACCCGGCTGCGCACCCCTGACGGACCCAACCTGAGGGTGGCCACCGGGATTTACCAGGGGGCGTCCGTACCTCCCTATTACGACTCGCTGCTTATGCTCATCATGAGCGCTGGTCACGATCGCGAGCGCGCCCTGAAGGTCATGGATCGTGCCCTGGGACGCAGCCTGAGGGTGGAGGGGGTCAAGACCCTCAAACCCCTGCTGATGAGCATCATTCGTCACCCGGCCTTTCGGGAAGGGGATTTCTCCACTCGTTTCATCGACAAGAACATCCAGGATCTGGTCAAGGCCTTCCGGGAACCCACTGCGGAAGACGAAATATTAAATGTCGCCAAATACATCGCAGAGGTGTCGGCCCTTGGACCGCGGTCCTGGGTATGAGGAAATGCTATGAGCAATAATCCGGTATTCAAACCCGGCATGTCCCCTGCCGAGATCGTCCGGAAAGTCCGGTCTCTGCCGGGGGTGGCAATCACTTCAACCGGCATGAGGGACGCCGGGCAGTCCGATTTCAAGAACAGGCTGCGCATCCATGACCAGAAAACACTGACTCCTCACTATGAGCGAATGGACCTGTTCTCCGCCGAGGTTCACGGAGGCGCCCGCTGGCACGTCGGGCTCCTCAACCGGCGGGAGAGCCCCTTCGAAGAGACTACAATCCTCCGGGAGAGAATGCCCAGCGTACTCCTGCAGACGCTGATCCGGGAGACCAGCCTGTGGGGCTACCGGCCCTACCCCAGGAACGTCATCGAGTACGTGGTGTCCCAGGTGGACATCGACGTCTGGCGGTGCTTCTCCTTCCTCAACGATGTACGCAACATGCGCACCATCTGCGAGGTGGTCATGGGACGGGGCCTGCTCTTTGAGCCGGCTGTGTCTTTCACCCAGGCCGACTGGGCCACCAACGATTATTACCTTGGTGTGGTCGGCGACATGGTAAGTCTTTGCGGCGGTGTGGACGAGATCGTTCTGTGTATCAAGGACATGGCGGGGGTTGGAAGCCCGGAGAGGATACGGGAACTGATAGATACAATCCTTCAGAAGTACCCGGACATGGTTGTCCAATACCACCGCCACTCCACTGACGGTCTGGCCCTGCCTGCGCTTCTCGCGGCGGCTCAGGCCGGCGCCAGGCTTCTGGACGCCCAGGAGGACTCCCTGACGCGGTTCTACGGTCAGGCTCCCATCATGTCCCTGCACGCATACCTCGAGGAAGCCGGGATCCCGGTACTCTTGAACCGATCCGAGGCCGGGGCTGCCGTCCAGAAAGCCAGGGACTGGGTAAGGCAGTATGAATGGGCAGAGTCCCCATTCAAGGGGTTCGACCACAACGTTATAGAGCACAGGATGCCTGGCGGAGCCTTTCCGAGCTCCTTCGAACAGGCCGAGGCCGGGGGCTTCCTCCATCTCATGCCCCAGATCCTTCAGGTCATGTCCCTGTACAACCGCATTGTCCACTACTTCGACGTGACACCCGGATCCCAGATGACCTGGGTCACCTGCAGCGGCACCGTGAACCGTTATGCCAAGGAGTTCGGTTTGGCAGGTGTCAACCGCCTCATAGCCCTGTTGAAGAAGTTCATCGAAGAGGTCGATCAGGACCTGGACAGACTGGACCCCGAGGAGAAGGATGAACTCATGGAGTTCTTCGTCACCGCACCCGGGGACTTCAAGAACCTTCTCATCGGCAGATACGGGAAACTGCCGGCGGGATGGCCGGACGACTGGGTTTACCAGAGCGCGTTCGGTGACCAGTGGGAGGAAAAACTGGCCGAACGGAGCGAGGACTCTCCTCTCGACGCTCTGGAAGATGAGGATCTTGACACGATGCGGGCTGAACTGGCCGCCAGGCTTGAATGGGATCCCTCCGAGGAGGAGTTCATCCTCTATCTCATGCACCCCAAGGACACCATCGACATGATCGAATTCCGGGAAGATTACGGTCAATCCCCCATGGTTCTGCCCACCAGCGTATGGCATTCGGGCCTGGTCCGTCCTGGCGAAAAGGTCGACTTCCGGATGAGGGACAAACCTCACACCGTGGAACTGGTATCAGTGGGAGAGGAGCACGACGGTTACATCACGGTGGTTCTGAGGATCAACAACCAGACACAGGTCTTTTCCGTGGAGACGCCCAATGTGATCAAAACCGAGATCAGGATGGCCAGGTCTGACAGTGATGTGGGATCACCCATCACTGGATCGGTGTGGCGGTTGGGCAACCCCAGGCGGGGAGGCATCGCCGGCGGCGACATCGTTCACGAGGGTGAGGAGATCGCCAATATCGAGGCCATGAAGATGGAGAACGCCATCGTCGCCCCCTTTAACGGACGTATCGCCCAGATCTGTGTCGGTCTTAACGAATCGGTTGTGGAGAACCAGCTTCTGTTCGTGCTGGAAGAGGAATAATAATCGTCTCTCCGCCGGGGCTGCGGGGGACAGGCGAAGTCATTGCGAACCCTGTAATGGTCAGGTGAGTTCCCTGATTTTCGTGATGTCCTCGGACTTTCCGATGATGATGAGGATGTCGCTGTCCTTGATGACCGTACCTGCGGGCGGGACCAGCACAAACTTTTCCGGTACCAGTTCCTTAATGGCGATGACGTGGATATTGTATTTCGATCTGAGTTTCAATTCCGCGAGGCTTTTTCCGACAAAATCGCCGGGAGAACTGATCTGCACGATGGAATAGTCTTCCTCGAGAGGGATGAAATCAAGGATGTTAAGGGTAGACAGGTTCTTCGCGGTGCGGACAGCCATGTCCTTTTCGGGGTAGACGACCTCGGTAGCTCCAACCCTCTTGAGTATTTCCCCATGGTCCTCGTCCACAGCCTTGGCAAGGATGTTCTTGACCCCGATTTCCTGCAGGTGGAGGCTGATCAGCACACTGGTGCTGATCTTGATCCCCGTTGACACGATGACACAATCCATGGATTCCAGTCCAAGGGTCTTGAGCCGTTTGTCGGTGGCATCCATGACGATGGCTTCACTGGAAAATTCCTGCATTCGCTGGGCCCGGTCCTTGTTGATGTCGATGGTGAAAACGTCGTGGCCCTCCTCAAACAGCGTTTTGGCCAGGTGAAAACCGAAACTGCTCAACCCGATAACAGCAAATCGTTTCATTTTTTCTCCTATCCGATCATGATATCTTCTTCAGCGTATTCAATCCCTTTGACGCCTGACGGCCCGGTAATAAAATGCCAGAATGCCGATCCTTCCGACCAGCATCGTGAGGATAATCAGCACCTTGCCAAACGAGTTCAATCCCGCAGTGACACCAAGTGAAAGACCCACGGTTCCGAACGCCGAAACGGCTTCAAACATCAACGGCATGAAACTCCCGTGGGCACTGCCCAATCCGCCGGCATCGCCTTCATTGCTCAACAACAGCAGATATAAAATGAGGCCTATAAAAGTTATCGACAGAAGTATGAGGGAGGTTGCTTTTGTCACCGTCTCGGTGGGAACACTCCTTTTGAACATGTTCACACGGGTTTGCCGTCTGGTCCGGCTCCAGGCGAAGACAGAGATGACGGCAAGGGTGGTCGTCTTGACCCCGCCGCCGCACGATCCTGGAGAGGCTCCGAAAAACATGAGAAACATCATGAAGGCCAGGCTTCTTTCACTGAATGCGGTCATGTCTACTGTATAAAAACCGGCTGTACGGCTCGTGATGGATTGAAAAAACGACGCGAGCATCGTCTCTGACCACGAATATCCGGAAAAAGCCGTGTTTCGTTCAACTTCCCAGAAAACGAGCATGCCAACGACAATCAGGATGACCGTAACGGTCAGCACGCTCTTTGTCTGAACCGACAATCGCTGCCGTTTATGCCTTCTGCTTGCGGTAATATACATGTCGTAAACGACAGGAAAACCGACTCCTCCCAGAATTATGAGAAAACCGATGGTCGAAACCAGAAAGGGGTCTGCGCGAAACCCTTCCAGGCTGTCAGAAAAAAGCGCGAATCCGGCGTTACAGAATGCGGAGACGGAATGAAAAACCGCATAAAAAAGCGCCTTGTCCCATGTGTACTCCCGGCCCCAGCGAAAGAAAAGCAGGGCCGCGCCAAGGAGCTCCGCGATCCCAGTGAAGATGACGATGGATTTCAGCAGGTGATAGATGTCTGCCCTCGGTGTGTGGGCGAAGACATCCTGCAC
>QIEJ01000226.1 GCA_003228585.1 Pseudomonadota bacterium | reverse complement strand
GACCATCGGAAATACACAAAGGTCATGGTGGAGGAGGTGGACAGACTCAACCGGGTTGTAACGGGACTCCTTTCCTACACGAAAGCGGAAGCTCCAGAACCCGACGTGTGGCCCGTTCCCGACATTCTGGAACACGTCCGGACCCTGGCCGGAAGCGACGGCGATACCAGGGGGGTAACCATTGAACTGGAACCGGTAAGAGAAGACCTTGTGTGGACGTTTGACAGAGACATGCTTATCCAGGCCCTGTTAAACCTCGTCATGAATGCCCTTGAAGCTTCCGAATACGGACAGACTGTGCTGCTCGGGGCCCGCGTACAAGGAAACAGTCTCCTGTTCACTGTCACCGACCAGGGGCCTGGAATAAACGAAGAGGAAGCAGACATGGTGTTTACTCTTTTCTACACGACCCGGGACGGGGGCACGGGACTGGGCCTTGCGTTGGTACGAAAGACCGCGGAGCTTCATGGCGGTTCTGCCGGCGTTTCCCGTGCTGGGCCGGATGGTGGTACAGTTGCCACCCTTGAATTACCAGAAGATTCAAAAAGCCAGGAAAACTGATGGGCAAGGAAACACAGAAAAGAGTTCTCATTGTCGACGATGATGCCTCGCATCGCCTGATGTTGAGAGAAACCCTTCGGGAGGATGGATATGATACCCTGGAAGCCGCATCTGGTGAAGAGGCTCTCGAGGTGGCATCCAAACATCCCTGTGACCTCGTACTTCTCGATCTGAAAATGCCGGGAATTGACGGAATTCAGACTTTGAAACGCTTGAAAGCGGCCAACCCGCCCCTTCCCGTCCTGATAATGACAGCGTATGCCGCCGTGAACACGGCTGTTCAGGCGCTCAAGGATGGTGCCTTCGATTACCTCTTAAAACCTCTGGACATCCATGAACTGAAAGAGGTGATCGAAACGGGCATGGCGCCCCCGGCTCCCCGTGATCACGGCCCACAACTCCCTCCAGAGCTGGATGATCTGGAAATCGTGGCCGAGAGCGGTATCATACAGGACCTGCTCGGCGATATCGCGAGAGTCGCTCCCACCGACGCGACCGTTCTTCTCGAAGGTGAGAGCGGTACCGGCAAGGAAGTGCTGGCTGAAGCCATCCATCATCTCAGCCCCAGGTCATCGGGCGTCCTTCTCCACCTGAACTGCGCCGCCATTCCGGAGAACCTGGTAGAGAGCGAGCTTTTCGGCCACACGAGGGGTGCTTTTACAGGCGCCGACAGTGACAAGGATGGCAGGTTTGTCACAGCCATGGGAGGCACTCTTTTTCTCGATGAGATCGGAGAGCTGCCCCTGCCAGCTCAAGCCAAGCTGCTGAGGGTTCTTCAGGATGGCAGGATCACACCGGTTGGTGGGACCAGGGAGAAGAAAACAGACGTCCGAATTGTGGCGGCTACCAACCGGGATCTCGAATTGGAGGTGAGGGAGGGCCGTTTCAGGGAGGACCTCTTCTACCGCCTGTCTGTCTTTCCCATCAGAGTGCCGCCACTCCGGGAGAGGAAAATCGACATTCCGTCACTGGCCGATCTTTTCATGAAGCGGTTTACCGAGCGCCACAGGAAGAGCCTTCAGGGCCTCACGCCGAGGGCAATGTCTATTCTGGTTTCCTACGACTGGCCTGGAAATGTGCGGGAGCTGATGAATGTCCTGGAAAGGGGTGTCATACTGTCAAGAGGAGACTATCTGAGCGAAGAGGATCTCCCGCCGTCAATCACAGGCACGAAAAACGACGGCGCCCACCCTGCCGACACCATGAGGTCCGGGATATCCTTAAAGGAAATGGAGATGATGCTGGTCCAGAGGACCCTGTCGGAGAACAAGGGGAACCGGACCCACGCCGCCCGTACGCTGGGCATCACCAGAAAAACACTTTTGTCCAAGATAAAGGAATACGGTATAGACGGTTGAATCCTCTTAAAACCTCAGGGTTCGTTCCTCTTTGCTCCGAACGTCTCTTTTCGGTTAATTCTCCATGGTTGACAGAACTGTGTAGTCATTGCGAGGACCCTGCTGTTAGTTTGTTATTCTTTAGGTTCAGTTGGTTCTGACGGGGGAGTCTCGGCAGTCTGTTCCTCTTTGACAGGCTCATCGGCTTCGGAGGATTCGCTTTTGCTTCGGGAGTCCTCATCGATGGCCTTTTCCTCTTCTTCTTTCCCTTCAGAGCCCTCCTTGAACCCGCGGATGGCTTTCCCCAGGTTCTGTCCCACCTCGGGAAGGCGCTTGCCCCCGAAGACGAAAAGAGCGATAACGAAAACAATCAAGAGTTCCTGGACCCCCAAACCACCTATCATAATATCCTCTCCTTCGCCATATCACCCTGCTCCCATCGCCCCGTCGCTATTGGATCATTACTTTGCCTTCCGGTCATAACTGTAAGAGTTTACCACATCACCATCGAAGGAAACCGTAAGGTTGAAGAATTCCGTCATCCTGGCATCGCTGGCCTTCTCCACTTCAATGCTCATCCGCGTGTAGGTCCAGGTAGGCCTGCCGTCATCATTCACGCCCTCCATATCCGGTGGTCCGAAGAGCCCCTGCACCTCCCCGCGAGTTGTCTCGCCAGGCTTGATGTTGGTCGCCGGGTCGGCTGCCGGAATTTCACCCAGGGTCAGGTTGAAGGATGGAGCGCATGCCACAGCAAGAAATAGTATAACCACAGCAAGAACAGTCCATTCGGTAATTTTTCTCATGATAACTCCTCTATATCCTTAATCATTAAAACCAGGTTGTGTCTCACCCCTTTCGAATCCAGAACATAGTCCTTCAGGATGGCCTCTTTGCGGAACCCAAGGCGGGAAAACGCCTCCAGGGCGATATCCTGGTTAACAACAACCTCCGCGGTCAGTTTTTCAAGACCTTCATCCAGGGCGTTTTCAAGGAGTTCGTCGGCCAGGATGCGGGCAAGGCCCAGCTTTCGGTAAGCCTGCGCTACGACTATCCTGATGCCGCCCATGTGCCTCATCCAGCTGAACGGTTTACGATGAAGGGTAGCATCGCCCACGACATCCTCTCCTGCGATAGCCAGCAGGGGGAAGACGCGCTGATAATCGATCTGTTCAAACCAGGATCTTACAACCCTCACATTGGCGACGTCGTTCCTGAGATAGAGTCGATCCTCCTCTGTGAGGTTGGTAAAGAAATCAAGCAACTGCCCTTCATCCGAACGGGTCATGGGCCGCAGTATAACTGATGAACCATCCTTAAGCTGAACTTCCTTGGGATAGCGTGAGAGCAGCAAAATCGTCCTCCTGAGAACTGTTGTCGTCAGTCTTCCATGTCCCAGGCGCCTGACACCGACTCGGAAAATTCTACCCAGTTCTGCCAAAGTGTGTTGACATCGTTGGTCATTATCAAGAGGTCATGTTTCATATCGTCCGCGTCCAGAACATGATCTTTGAGAACAGCCTCATCCCGGAAACCGAGACGGGAAAAAACCCTGCGAGCATCGTGCTGGTCCGTGAGCATCTCGGCCACAAGCTTGTCCAGCTTGGCGGCGAGAGCATTCTGAAAAACCTCCGCAGCCATGGTGCGCGCGAGCCCCTTCTCCCGAAAATCCTGTGCAACGACCATCCTGATAGTTCCAACATGCTTCATCCAACCGAAAGGATTGCGGTGGAGCGTGGCGTTAGCCACGATCCTGTCTCCGGACAGGGCCAGGATGGGAAGCACCTTGTCATAGTCGATATTTGTTGCCCAGGATCGGATGACGTCCGGGTTGGTCACATCATCCCTGAGGTAAAGCCTGTCGGCCCTGGAAAGGCTGGTGAGGAAATCGAACAGTGCCACCTCGTCTTCCATGATCATGGGGCGAAGAATTACGGAAGATTCGTCCTTGAGATAAACCGTTTTGGGGTATTCTTCGAGTATCATATCCTTCTCCTGCCACCGACTTGACATAGAAGTATATCCCAAGTCGGACATCATTTCCAAAGGGAATGATTTTGGGCCGATGGAATTCAGCGGTCAGAACTCCATTCAGACATACCGCGCCACCTCAATGGGTGGGTTGTCAATATTCAACAGCAGGATAGCGCAGGCACGCCTGACCGAGAAAGATGGCCTCCTCGTCCAGCTCCTCCTCAATTCGCAGTAACTGATTGTATTTGGCCACTCGTTCAGAACGGCTGGGAGCGCCTGTCTTTATCTGCCCGGTTCCTGTGGCTACAGCAAGGTCTGCGATCGTGGTATCCGATGTCTCTCCCGACCTGTGGGAGATCACGGACGCATACCCCGCCCTCCTCGCAAGGCGTATCGTCTCAAGGGTCTCTGAAAGGGTCCCTATCTGATTAAGTTTAATGAGAATCGCGTTGGCGACCCCCTTCCGGATGCCCTCCGAGAGAATATGCGCATTCGTGACGAAAATGTCATCACCTACAATCTGAACCCTGTCACCCATTTCCCCTGTCATCAAAGCCCAGCCATCCCAGTCCTCCTCTGCCATCCCGTCCTCAATGGAAACGATGGGATAGTCATCGACCAGGGCTGTATAATAGGCGACCATCTTTTCAGGGGAGAGTTTCTTGCCCTCTGAACTCAGGATATATTTACCGTCCTTGAAGAATTCCGATGCGGCAGGATCGAGGGTGATGGCGACATCCTCACCTGGTGTGTATCCAGCCGCCTCAATTCCCTTCATTATGGCATCGAGGGCCTCCCTGTGCCCTTTCAACCTGGGGGCAAAGCCTCCCTCGTCACCCACCGATGTCGTATGTCCCATGTCGGCAAGTATCTTTCGCAGGTGATGGAACACCTCCGCTCCCATTCTCAGAGAATCGGCAAAGGTGTCAGCTCCCCATGGAAAGATCATGAACTCCTGAATGTCAAGACCACTGTCCGCATGTGCACCGCCATTGACAACGTTCATCATAGGCACAGGGAGAATGTTAGCGGAAAGTCCACCAATGTAACGATAAAGCGGCAATCCCAGTTCGTCGGCGGCCGCCTTTGCAACCGCCATGGACACACCAAGTATGGCGTTGGCACCCAGATCGCTCTTGTTCTCCGTCCCGTCCAATTCGATCATGACCTGGTCTATCTCTGCCTGGACGAGAGCCTCGTACGCGACAAGGGCCGGGGCAATTTTATCGTTCACGGCTTCAACCGCCTTCGTAACCCCTTTACCCAGATACCGCTTCATGTCTCCGTCACGCATCTCGAGAGCCTCACGTTTGCCCGTAGACGCTCCGGAAGGAACCGCCGCCCGCCCAAAGGCTCCACTCTCCAGGTAAACGTCTACTTCCACAGTTGGATTACCCCTGGAGTCGAGAATCTGCCTGGCGACAACATCTATTATCTCACTCATAGCTTCCATCCCCTTCCCTTGTCTTGAGATTGTTACGTCGAGATTGGCCGCGAACCGAAAATCCCATTATCTTCCCACCGGAATTTTGTGTCAATGGGTGATGGGCGATCTTGCCCGTATTCCATATTTCAAATTCCAAATTCCAGAACGGAGATCAAGCGATTATCACTGCGAGGAACTTCGAGATAGGACGAGAGTGACGTGGCAGTCTCATATTCGTCTGCCCCCAGCGTGCCGAAGGGTGCACTGTGTGTTAAAGCTTTTGACGTTCATACAGAAAATTCGCTATCTCCTGGGTTGTGGATTCTGGAATTTTCCTCCAGGCTCGGGACTTGCTGGATTCTGGCTGCTGAATTCTGTATTCTGCAAGCATGTCCGAAATCAGCAATCCTCTTCTCTATATAATAGCAAAAGAGATCAGGAAAAGTGGGCCCATTCCCTTCGCCCGCTACATGGAACTATGTCTTTATCACCCCCGGCATGGCTACTACCAGCGGGGTTTAACGGTTACAGGCAGAGAAGGGGATTTCTATACGGCCTCGCACGTCCATCGGTTTTTTGGTGCCACTATCGCAAGGTGGATCGAGAGAAAGTGCCGGGAACTGCAGCTTCAGGACCCTGACCTTCTGGAGTTGGGACCCGGGAACGGTCAACTCATTCAGGACATTCTCGATCAATGGACGGCAGAGCCACCTGGCCGGGATTTTTCCCTCTCTCTGGTGGAAGGAAGTCCGCCACAGAGAGAACATCTATCCCTTAAGTTTTCCTCTGTCGGGATTAACGTCCTCTCACCGGATGAATGGAACACCATTCCTTCCTTTGACGGGATCGTCATTGCAAACGAGTTCTTCGATGCCCTTCCTCTTCAGATATTTGCCAGAGAGGAGGGTGAGCTGAAAGAGATCTATGTCGATCTGGATAACGGTAATCCGCGCGAAACCATTGTTCCTCTTGAACTGAAGCAGCTGGACGGCACTTTAACCAGAATCGTCGAGACGATTCCGGAAGGTCACCGGATAGAGGTTTCAATCGGATGGAAGGACTGGTTGAAAAGGGTTGGAGAAAAACTTGACAGGGGATCTCTGGTGATCATCGATTACGGCGACACCCAGGAGGCGCTCACTGCACCGTGGAGGATGTCAGGAACCCTTCGCTGTTACAGCAGGCACACGGTTGACACGGATCCATATCAGGATCCTGGAGAAAAGGACATCACCGCGCATCTTAATTTTACTCTTATCGAGGACTGGGCAATTGAACTGGGCTTTACTCTTGATATGTTCACCAGCCAGTCCTCTTATCTCATCAGGGGGGGCATCCTTGACCTGCTGGCAGAGCGGATGGAGGGAAGGGAAGGGGACCCGGAGGCCATGAGGGAGTGGCTCACCATCAAGAACCTCATCCATGACGAAGGAGGGATGGGTGATGTGTTCAAGGTCATGGTGCTGACGAAGGGCAAGGAGCTATGTTGACATGGATGCGATTGGACGAAAGAGCAGACACCGGGACTGGGAGACACGGTGTCATTGCGAGGAATCTTTGTGCTCTCTTGATGACGAAGCAATCTCATGTATACGAGACTGCTTCCATCGGAAAACACCTCGGATGGACGGGTGGCCTCAACTAACTGGGACTGCCACGTCAGCCCCATTAGACGGGCCTCCTCGCAGTGACAAACGGTAGATTTGGACTCTGAAATCTGGAATTATACCGACATGGATAAAAAACTAAAGAAACTGCGAAAAGACGCGGAAACCATTTTCATGGCTGGGGTTGATGCCGTGGAGCCTATGCGCGCTGTTCATTCCCACCTCACCCTTGTAAACAACACCCTGGTCGCCGGAGGGCAAAGCATCCCTGTTGAGCCGGATGGCAAGGTCTTCATCGTAGGTGCCGGCAAGGCTGGGGCACCCATGGCCGCAGCCGTGGAAAACATCCTCCAGAACCGTGTTTCCCAAGGCGCGGTTGTGGTCAAATACGGACACACCCAGCCTGTCCAGACCGTCCGCCTGCTGGAAGCCGGGCACCCCGTACCGGATGAGAACGGGCTTACTGCATCTCGTGAGATTATCGACATCCTGGAAGGTGCATCCAGTAAGGATCTGGTGATCTGCCTGATCTCGGGTGGAGGCTCCTCTCTTCTTCCACTGCCGGCTCCACCCGTTACACTGGAGGATAAGAGCAGGATCACCGAGCTTCTTCTCGAGAGCGGTGCGGAGATCGGGGAGATCAACGCTGTTCGAAAACATCTGTCCCTCACCAAGGGTGGGGGGCTGGCAAAATCAGCCTATCCTGCCCGGATGCTGACTCTGATTCTTTCGGATGTCGTTGGAGATGATCTTGACATTATCGCTTCCGGCCCCACGGTTGCGGACAGTTCGACCTTTGCCGATGCTCTAGCGGTTCTTGGCCGCTATGGCCTCACGAAAAGTGCTCCTGATGCTGTCCTGAAAAGGCTGCAGAGGGGCGCGGATGGTGATTATCCCGAGACTCTCAAATCCAACGCCGAGGAACTCCACAAAACCATCAACGTCCTTGTGGGCACTAATGCCATGGCTTTACAGGCTGCCGTTGACAGGGCCCGGGACCTGGGTTACAACGCAACCGTCCTTTCCGCTGCCATGACAGGGGAGACACGGGAGGCTGCCGAAGTACACGCCTCTCTTGCCAGAGAGATGTTCGGAGAGGAAGCACCTTTAGCTGCTCCTGCCTGCCTGCTTTCCGGAGGAGAAACCACGGTTACCATAAGAGGTCAAGGCAAGGGAGGACGCAATCAGGAGTTCGCCCTCGCAGCGGCCCTCGGAATAGAGGGTCTTCCAGGAGCAGTTATCCTGTCGGGAGGGACTGATGGAACTGACGGACCCACCGACGCTGCCGGGGCGGTGGTGGATGGAACAACTGTTGCCCGCGCCCGCAACGCGGGCCTGGACCCACTTGAGTATCTGGACAACAACGACTCCTATACATTTTTCGAGGCACTGGGAGACCTGCTCATCACCGGACCGACCTTGACTAACGTCATGGACCTGCGGGTTGTGCTGATTGACAAAGGCAGTGACTAGTGTCTGGTGTCCAGAAAGCCCCGTGAACGTGAACGAATCCGTGAACGAGCCTGGAAGTCAAAAGCTTTAACACAGAGTTTTGAGGCGACGTCTCATAGGTCGAGTCACAGAGGACCACGGAGAAAACCTTTGGTTTGGGGAAATACCATAATCGCAGAGACGTTCCTCAAAGAACTACGGTATGAAGCGCTTTCTTTTGGATTTTGGATCTTGGATTTTGGATAAGGCCCCAGAAACCTGACATATGGAATTAAAAGGACAGCGGTGCGCTAAGCGGAGGCGCCTTTTCGGAGTTCGATCAAGACAAGCTTGGCAATAGCCTTGAGGGTTTCGAAAACACCAATCCCCTCCGGTGCGACAGTTTCGAAAGAGGGCACGTTCCGGTAGTTCAGAGTCTTTTCCATCTCACCTGTGGGAACGACGTTGGGTAGATCTCTCTTGTTCCACTGAAGGATCAGGGGCAGGGCATCCAGGTCGTAACCCTGTTCCTTGAGATTGGTTCTAAGGTTGCTGAGGCTCTCGATGTTGGCTTCCATCCTCTCCACCTGGCTGTCGGCCACGAACACCACACCATCCACGCCCTTCAGGATGAGCTTGCGGCTGGCATCGTAGAACACCTGTCCCGGAACGGTGTAAAGATGAAAACGGGTCTTGAATCCACGTATGTCACCAAGAGAGAGCGGCAGAAAATCGAAAAAGAGGGTTCTGTCCGTTTCTGTGGCAAGGCTGATCATTTTGCCCCGGGCCTGCGGGTTCGTCTTCCTGTATATAAACTGCAGGTTGGTCGTTTTCCCGCATAAACCCGGACCATAGTAAACTATCTTGCAGTTGATCTCTCTTGATGAGTAGTTGATGAAGGACATATTCCTGAACCGACCTCTCAGCTAAACAGGTTTTCGATATCGTCGTCGGTGATTTCGGCAAAGGGTGAATCAACTCCCAGGCCCGATCTTTCACCTTCTGTCTTCTCGTCAATCTCACTGAATATCCGTCCCAGTTCATCAGCGGCTTTCTTAACCCGAAGCCTTACAAGTCCAAGAGAGCTTCGCTCGTCGAATATTACCACCAGAATAACCCGATGGCCGATTATGGTAATGTGGATATTGTCTTTTTCACCCTCGTGAAAGAGGATGGTAAATTCCTTCTCGCCGATAAGCTTGGCCAGCCCGCCGGTTGCTGCGATGTTTCCCGCCGTGAGAGATGCCAGTGAGGTAGTATCGATACCCTCAGTCAGTCCCGAACTTGTAATCAGCTGTCCGTTTTTGTCCACCAGAAAAACGACTTTGGCGTTGGCATTTGGAACCAGGCGGGTCACGACATCAGTGACCTTTCTGAACTCCTCCTCGTACATTACCAGGTTTGGTAACACGTCACACCAGCCTCACTTTTTGCAGGTTCATCTGCACAATGTTATTATATGTTCCCGCCAAACGACACTGTCAATGATATACAGGAAAAAGCAACCCGTATCAAGGGGTTACACAACATTACGACCATCCAGGGCCATCCTGAGAGTCACCTGGTCGGCATTTTCCAGGCTGCCGCCAACCGGTATTCCTCTTGCGAGCCTTGTAATTCTGATTCCCTTTGGCTTTAACAGGTTGACAAGATACGATGAGGTGGCCTCGCCTTCAACGTCAAGGTTGGTTGCTATGATTACCTCTTCTGTCTTTTCATCGTCCACCCTGTGGACCAGATCCCCTATGGTCAGGTCCTCAGGTCCTATTCCTTTCATTGGAGAGAGAACTCCGGTAAGGACATGGTATCTGCCACGATATTGTCCCGTGCTCTCAATAGCCATGAGATCCCGTGGGGATTCCACCACACACAGGTAGCTGCTTTGTCTGCCAGGATCCTGGCATATCGGACACAGTTTTTCCTCAGCGAGGTTAAAACAGCGGGCACAGCTCCCGATCCTGCTTCTCATTTCCAGGATGGCCCGCGACAGAGCCTCGGCCCTCTCAGTGGGGGCTTTCAACAGGTAAAATGCCAGTCTCTGAGCGTTCTTCTGGCCGATACCCGGGAGTCTTTTAAGCTCCTCTATGAGGAGCGCGAGTGAGGGAGGATAACGCATGGCTTTTTTAGAAGATATCGGGAATCGGAAGTCCTCCGGTGATTTTAGCCATTTCTTCTTTCATCATCTCCTTGCTCTTGCGAAGCGCCTCGTTTACCGCCGCACGAACCAGGTCCTCGAGCATCTCTCTGTCATCAGGATCGATGACCGCAGGCTCAATGGACAGGGCGACCAGTTCCTGACCTCCCGTTACCTTCGCAGTAACCATCCCCCCTCCGGCTGATGCCTCGACCTCTTTAGCAGCAAGTTCCTCCTGGACCTTATCCAGATTGGCCTTCATCTGCTGGGCTTTTTTCATCAGATCGCCCAAACCTTTCATGTTTCCTCCTCTTTTCCGCTTATCTCCATGCCATCCGATGCCTTGCCTGACAGCACACGCACACTTTCGACTTCTCCGTGAAAGATCTCGATGGCGCCTTTGATGGCATGGTGTTCCATGGTTTCCTTGCGTATTTTTCTGGCCAGATCCGACTCTTTCCTCTCCTTTTTTTCCAGGAGATTAGAGTTACCTGTCCGTTCCTCCGTGTCAAGTTCTACAAGCTGCACCTTCATGTCGCGGGAGAAAAAATCACTGACCAGCTTGACCAGTTCTACTGTCTTTTCTCTCTCCCCCAGAAACTCCATGTGCCATTCGCCTTTCTTGCCGCCGATGACCAGTTCGTCACCAGCTATTTTTACGCACACCAGGTGTTCCAGGATACTGCCGATACTCGGCACCCTGTCACCTATAAATTCCACCAGCTGCTCCCAGGTTTCCTCGGGTGTCTCTATGGCGGCAAAGGCCGGACTGGCAGGCGAATCAGCGACGGTTTCTTTTTCGGTCTCACCTGCCGTGGTTTGTTCTACAGGAGCTGTACTCCCGGGTTCAGATCGCCTTTCCTGTTCTGGAGAATCGAAGTCTGCCTTTTTTGCGGTTCCGCTTCCCGGGGAAACAACCTCCTCGGCTCTGGCCAGATGAACAATGGCCAATTCAAGGTGGAACCGCGGCTGGGGTGACCTGCGCATTCTCTCCTCACCTCGGGCCAGGAGAGCGAAACGTATTCTCATCAGCTGCGGATCTTTGCCGGCGGCCATTCTTTGCAGCAGCTCCATTTCTCCCTCAGGCAAGTCGAGGACCGGACCAGCTTCTTCCATTTCCGCCAACAGCAGAAGCGCTCTCAGGAGTTCAATAAGGTCCATCGCTATTCTCAGTGGATCAGAACCATTCTCTATCATCTCGCTCAGGCTCCGAAGGGCATCTCCGGAACGGCCATTCAGGGCCGCCTCAAGGATGTTCATGAGCATCCCGCGATCAAGAGTGCCGAGAACAACGCTCACGTCCTCATCATTCACTTTTTCCCCGGCAAAAGACAGGACCTGATCCAGAAGGCTCTGAGAATCCCTGAGGCTTCCCTCCGCGGCGACAGCAATCTTTTTCAGGCCATCCATGCTGATCTCGACATCTTCGGATCGACAGATATTCATAAGATGCTGTGCGATAGTCGCAGATGGGATCCGCCTGAAATCGTATCTCTGGCATCTCGACTGAATGGTAACCGGTACCTTGTGGGGTTCAGTGGTGGCAAGAATAAAGATCACCCGTGGTGGGGGTTCCTCCAGGGTTTTCAGAAGCGCATTGAACGCGCTTTTCGAGAGCATGTGAACTTCATCGATAATGTATACCTTGTACTTCCCTTCCCCGGGTGCGTACATTACCGATTCACGAAGTTCACGTATATCGTTCACACCCGTGTGGGAAGCTGCATCCATCTCCACGACATTCAGGCTTCGGCCTTCATCCACCTCAGTGCAGGATGTGCATGTACCGCACGGTTCATCCTGTGCGTTGTCACCTTCACAGTTCAGTGTCTTAGCGAGAATCCTGGCGACGGAGGTCTTTCCAACACCACGAAGGCCGGAAAAGAGAAAAGCGTGGCCCAGCCGGTCCGACCTGATGGCATTTTTCAGGGTCCGGGTCACATGCTCCTGTCCAACCACCTCGGAAAAGGTGCCTGGCCTGTATTTTCTCGCAAGCACTAAATAGGACATGGAATTTTTGGGTGGGATGAAGGCCAGGAAAACTGTGGTACCCGCCAGCTTCCCCTGCCGTTGCTTCCTTCCGGACCTGGCGGGGTTAGGGGGCCGGCGTCACCCAGTACCTGGCCGTCAATCCCATAAGACGGTTGCAGGGCATAGCACCCGGCAACTGTACTTTCTGCTTCAAATGGCGGAGAGAGAGGGATTCGAACCCTCGATACACCTTGTGGGCGTATACGCGCTTTCCAAGCGCGCTCCTTCAACCACTCGGACATCTCTCCGCTGATGCCACCTGCTCTCGCACTCGATCCGGGGAGTGTCCAATCGAACAGGGGTCTGATTCCTGTGGCGCGCCCAGCACGACTCGAACGTGCGGCCTTCGGACCCGCAATCCGACGCTCTATCCAACTGAGCTATGGGCGCTAAGGGTCTAAGTTAGGCTGAAACAACTATTCTACAGCGACATAATCCTTGAGAATCACGGAATACCTGGGATGCTCAAAGGGGTGTGTCGCGGGATAAAGGGCAAACACCCAACTATAAAACAACTGTTCGCCCTGCTCATCAGCAACCTTTATCCTGGCAGCCGGGTTGTTGAGATCCGGCGATGAGGATGTAAAAACATCTCCGGCCATGGTGAAGCTGGGAAGAAACGCCTCCACAAACACCGTCATCCCGGAATCTGCCAACGGGGCGGTTTCACCGATATTCACAGTCACATCAGATCGTTCGTTGGTGTTCTTATCCGTCACCTCGAGGACTATGGCTTTCCATTTTCCAGCGATTTCCTCTGGTATCATTACGGTCGATGGAACCTGGGGCATGGGGATCTCTTCAGTAATCTCCTCATCCAGAGAAATCTCCTGAGCTTTCTTCTGACATCCCCACACCAGTGTCATGGCAAGGATCACAACAATAATAACCATCGTGGAACTTCTTGTACTAACCAGCATGTTTATCCTCCAGTCGTGCAATCATAATTGCGAAATTCGGAGTGCCCCTCGACCCGCTCCCTAATTTATTCTGGTCGCTTGCTCGGGCCAACTCGCCGCTGCTCGTGTCAATCGTCTGTCGAATTCGGCCTGCCACGAGCAAACAAAAAGGCCTATCGTAGTTAATTCCGCCTTTTTGTGCGTCGAGTGGCGGAGAGAGAGGGATTCGAACCCCCGGTCCGCTGACGCGAACAATAGCTTTCGAGGCTACCGCCTTCAACCGCTCGGCCATCTCTCCCGCAGGTCCAGCCGGCAATCAGCCACGATTATATTATGGCGGAGAGAGAGGGATTCGAACCCTCGATACCGATCTCTCAGTATACTCGCTTAGCAGGCGAGTGCCTTCAGCCAGCTCGGCCATCTCTCCATAAGGCGGAACCGATTGAACCAAGTTTTACAAGGTAGCCACAGACAGCTTAAAGGTCAAGTGGTAAAGAGTTATACGGTGGTCGTGCCATCGCTGCTCGTGTCAATCGTCTGTCGAATTTGGCCTGCCACGAGCAAATAAAAAGGCCTGGTGGAATTTGTAAGGCCTTTTTATGCGTCGAGTGGCGGTGGCGGAGGAGGAGGGATTCGAACCCCCGGTCCGCGCAAACGGACAACGGTTTTCAAGACCGCCGCCTTCAACCGCTCGGCCACTCCTCCGTTTAACTGCAATCCAAAAACTAAAATCCAACATCCAAAATCAATCACCCCAAACCCGAAAAATTTAACATGTTTTGCAGACAAACCTTTTGGATCTTAGATCTTGGATCTTGGATTCGCCTCCCTTCTGATAACCGCGAGTCCCCCCATACGAGTCCCCCCATATACGGCCTTAACACCTCAGGAACCAGGACGGAACAGTCCTCCTGCTGGAAGTTCTCAAGAATGGCCACCAGACAGCGGCCCACAGCCAGACCCGAACCGTTGAGGGTGTGGACGAAACGTGTGCCCTTCTCTGCAGCCGGACGGTAGCGGATGCCGGCTCTTCTCGCCTGAAAGTCCTCAAAATTGCTGCACGATGAGATCTCCCGATAGGCATCCTGGCCAGGAAGCCACACCTCCAGATCCAGGGTCTTAGCTGCTGCGAAACCCAGATCACCAGTGCTCAAAGCTGCGACCTGGTAATGGAGACCAAGACGTTTCAGAACCTCCTCCGCATTCAAGGTCAGTGTTTCCAGCTCACTGTAGGAATCCTCCGGGCGAGAGAATTTTACCAGTTCCACCTTGTTGAACTGGTGGAGCCTGATAAGGCCCCGTGTATCCTTGCCGTGAGAACCTGCTTCCCGGCGGAAGCAGGGACTGAATGAGGCGTAGGCGATGGGAAGATCCTCCTCTCTGAGAATCTCCTCACGATGCAGATTGGTCACAGGAACCTCGGCAGTGGGAATCAGATAATACTGTCCACCCTGGATCTGAAACAGGTCATCCTCAAACTTGGGGAGTTGCCCGGTGCCGAACATGCATTCGCTGTTCACCATGAAAGGGGTATGGACCTCTCTGTATCCATGCTCCCTGGTATGAAGATCAAGCATGAAAAAACCAAGCGCTCTCTCGAGCAGGGCCCCGGCACCTGTGAGCACAGAAAATCTAGACCCGGCTAATTTTGATGCTCTGGATAAGTCGATAATGTCCAGCAGTTCCCCCAGTTCCCAGTGCGGAAGTGGTTCAAAATCGAAACCCGGCTTTTTTCCCCATGTGCGGACAATCTCGTTTGCTGTCTCATCCCTGCCCTCTGGAACCGATTCGTGTGGAATGTTTGGAAGTGTCAGGAGAAAATCCTCCAACTGGCTTTCAACCTCTTTCAGTTTCTCGTCGTTGATCCGGATCTTCTCTCCCAACGCCCTGACAGCTTCCATCCTTTCTGCGGCATCCTGTCCCTGCTTGCGGAGTTTTCCTATTTCAGCCGAATCCGCGTTACGTCTGGCTTTCATACCCTCTGTTTCACGAAGGAGGGCACGCCGTTCCCCATCCAGGCGTTGGAAGGGCTTCAGGTCGACCGCCTGACCCCGAGTCGCCAGTCTTTCAGTCACAAAATCCGGATTTTCCCTGAGAAATCGACTGTCTATCATTGGAAACCTCACTGCAAAAGTCCTGCGAAATCCACGGTTTATAACACCAATCGCGGGGGGTTGTCAAACCAGCCTTTGCCGTGCTAACTTCCTGCCATGCAACGGTTTTTTGGTGTTTTTACGGCCGCGCTTCTCATCATGTTTTCCGGGGTGAGTATCTTCGCTCAGGAGCAGGATTCACATCGGGTCGTTCTTCTCGGTGATTTTCTCCCTGCCGGAAGCGCTGCTCCTTTCATCAGGGACAGCGGGCTATCATACATCTTCAGTGGCGTCAGACCCATCCTGAGCACATCCGACGTCGCATTTGTCAACCTGGAAACACCCCTGTCTGAGCGAGGGGACCCCCGTAAGGGAAAAATATATACCTTTCGAGCTCCACCTTCCGCCGCCAGCGACATGTTCAAGGAAGGGATCAGGGTCGTTTCCCTCGCAAACAATCATATCCTGGACTATGGATATGATGCTCTGGATGACACGTTTTCAAATCTCAGGACAGCCGGCATCGCCTGGACAGGGGCCGGGTCTGATTCGACTTCAGCACAGAACCCGGCTGTGGTACGCGCCCCGTCCGGGGATCTTGCCTTCCTTGCCTTTTCCAACACTCTTCCAAAGGATTACTGGGCTGGTAAAAACCGTCCCGGAACCCTGTTCGGCTCACCCGCGACCACAAAGAAGGCTGTATCCGCAGCCCTGTCCACCGGACCTGTAATAGTATCCTTTCATTGGGGACAGGAACTGATGACCGAACCGAAAGAATACCAGGTTGAACTTGCCCATCTTGCCATTGACTACGGAGCCAGTCTCGTGGTCGGTCACCATCCACATGTCACTCAGCCCATTGAGATCTATCGTGGCCGTCCGATAATATACAGTCTCGGCAATTTTTCCTTCGGCTCCTATAGTAAAAACGCAACAGTGGGCATTCTGGCTCTGGCGATAATAACACCGGAAGGTCGGTGTGAACGTCTGGAAATATATCCGCTGCTTGTTGATAACATCCGTGTGGCCTTTCAACCCGTCATTATCAAGGGCCTCGCGGGGGAGAAAATCTTCGACCTCCTGACGGCAGCTATTCCACCGGAGGCTGCCGAGGTGAATTGGGATGGAGACCGGGGGATCATCCTCCCTCACTGATTGCTCTGCCCACCCGACATGAACTTGCAGTTATTCAGATAGCGGGCAAGGCCTTTGCTGGACACGTAGATGATCTCCGGACCGAGGGCCCCCTCCGTCGAATCAGCGACCATAAGGAACACCAAAGTGCCATCCCCATCCCAAACGCCGACCATGGCGGGTGAATAGTACTCATGAGCAGGCGCGTCAAATTTCTGAAATGTCCCCTGGTGAATCACCGGCTCCGAACCCACCATCGCCTCGATGCGGCGCGCCCAACCGTCAAAAAGCACAGACAGATTGAAAACCACAACTTCCGGTTCCCTGAAGTTCTTCTTGACCATGAAAAGCCGGTATGGCTTGGCAGGGGATTCAAACCCCTCAAAATAAAGTGTTAAATTCTCCAGATCGCTGTCTTTCGGATAGGAAACCACATATTTTTTGACCACGTCAGGGTAAAAACACGGACCCTTTTCAGGGTCTCTTTTAAGACCTCCCTCAAAGTATTTTTCCAGGAGGTAATCGTTGATCGCTTCGATATACGGCGTGTTGTCCTCCCTGATATCGGCGCCTTTGAACATCTTCATGACCTCGTCGACAGATTTGTCAAAAGGTATCCGGCCGTATTGCAGATCAGGCATGGCCGCCTCGGAAACAGCACAAAGGCCCGGAACCATGAGCAGAGAAATCACACAAAAAAACATCAAAGATCTTCTTTGCATGGAATCCTCCCGGGGTGCAGCGGAATCTGAGTACAATGAACACTGAAGCCTCTGAAGAAAATAATAACATGATGTTGGGATAAACTTTTAATAAATTTATTTTCCCTCTTAAATTCGTCTTTTCGCTGTTAGACTTGTAAGGTCGAAAACGCATCTTAAGATATACTGAGGAAACCTTTTGGATCTTGGATATTGGATTTTGGATTAAAAGTTGACCATGGCCGATTTAGCACCCAACACATTCATCACCAACCTGGCAGAAATATGCCGGGAGCACCTCCTGGCCGAGAAGTGGCTCCTTGCGCCCAACCGCAGGGTGGGCAACCAGTGGGTAGAGCAGGTGGCCCGATGCGGCCAGCCCGCGGTGAACCTGAGGGTGACGACACTCAGGAGCCTGGTGCTGGAGATGTCCGGCTCCGCACCCGGGAAGCTCATCTCCCGTCGAGGCTCCGAGATCCTCATCTCCCGCGTCCTTTTGAACCTTCGGGAACAGGGACCGCGCTATTTCACCACACTGGAGCCATACCCGTCTCTGATCAGCGCCCTGGCCCGGTCCATAAACGATCTGCGCGCCGCCGGCATCGGGCCCGTGGAACTGAGAGAACTGAAGAGGGGGAGAAGGGGGGAGGGACAAGCCGCCAAGATGGCTGAGCTTTCCGACCTCCTTTCCGGCTACGAAGAGGGTCTTGCTCGAGCGAACCGTGTCGATTACGGAGGTCTCCTGTCCACGGTGATCCGGGACCATCGTTCCGGTTCAAGGAAATTTCCGCAAGGGGTGATCCTCCTGGCGCCGGACGACCTCGAACTGCGCGGCCTGGAGCGCACCCTGGTGGACCTCCTGCCCGCGGTAGTCGTTGAGGGGCTTAAACCATGTTCCCCCACCGGAAGTTCTTCTAAAAACGGCGCCCTCACCGACCTTCAGCGCCTGGCCTGGATGGACACGCCGCTTAAGGCGCCTCCCCCCCTCGGGGACGGGACCCTGGAGATCCTGGGCGCGGCGGGGGAGATCAACGAGGCGCGCCTCGCCCTGAGAAGATGCCTGTCCCTGGAGCGGCCCCTGGACCAGGTGGAAATCCTGTACACCGACCGGGGGACCTACCTCCCCCTTCTCTTCGAGCTGTTCGCACGTCACTTCCCCTTTGAAACCGGCGATCTGGACGACCTCCCCGCAACTTTTTCCGAGGGAATCCCCTCTGTCTACTCGCGGCCCGGCAGGGCTCTGGGCGCCTGGGCGCGCTGGGCCATGGAAGATTTCCCGGTCCAGGGTCTGGCGGGAATGGTCCGCGAGGGGCTCTTGAAACTCGACGGTGAAAGCAGCCAGGCGGCCAGAGCCGCGGCGGCGGACCTGCTCACAGGTACCGGGGCTGGCCCCGGACCGGGTAAGGCCCTTGCGGCCGTGGAGGCGGCCAGAACATCCCTGAAGAAACGGTCCCGGAAACGATACGACGAGGATGGCAACGAACTGCCGGACCGCGAGGTGGACCTCTCCGTCCTCGACTCCCTCAGGACCCTCCTTAAGAATCTGGAAAAGTGCAACCCCCTCCCGGACCACTCTCTGCCCCGGGTGCTTGAAGGAGCCGCCTGTTTTCTTGAAACGAGCGTCCGAACAGCGGGAGAGTTCGATGAATACACCCTTAAAGCCCTCACCCTTGATATGGCCGAGGCAATCCGGCATATGGAGGAACTGGAGCATTTCCCCGCCGGTGATCCCCTTCAGTGTGTGGTTTCCTTCGTTGAGGAGATGGGGGTTGGCGGCAGCGGCCCTCGACCGGGACGCCTCCACGTGGCCCCCCTCACCCTCGGGGGGCACTCGGGACGGCCTTGCACCATTGTGCTGGGTCTCGACGACGGGCGTTTCCCCGGTTCTGACCGCCAGGAGCCCGTTCTGCTGGACAGCGAGCGGGAAGCCCTCTCTGCCCTGCTGAGTCTTGCCGGAGAGGAGCTGAAAAGCAGGGAGACTGCCCTGGCCGCCCTGGCCGGGCGAATTAACGGCACCTTGACCCTTATATGCTGCCTCCGGGACCTGGTTGAGGACCGCGACACCTTCCCCAGCCCCTCCCTGGTCAAAGCCTTCCGTATCCTTTCCGATCCTCGAGCCGACCAGGAGGCTCTCCTGGCCCATATTTCGCCCGCCGCCGGGTTTATCGACACGGCCTCCGGCGCCTGCCTGGACTCGGCTGAGTGGTGGACCGGAAGATTCACCGGCCCCGCCCGCGTAACCGACGGGAGGGCCGCCCTCGGCCGACGTTTCCCCAACCTGGAAAGGGGGATGGCCGCGTCAGAGGAAAAGCGTCGTCCGTCCGCGACTCCCTTCGAAGGCCTGACGGGCCCTCTACCGCCCGAGCTGGACATCCTTTCGGACAAGGGCCCAGCCGCATCGTCTAACCGTCTGCAGACCCTCGGCACCTGCCCCCTGCGTTACTTCTTCTGCTACATCCTGGGCATCGAAGGGATCGAGGAGGAGGTTCCGGAACCCGGGAAGTGGCTGACCGCCGCCGACAGGGGCAGCATCCTCCACGAGCTTTTCCACGTCTACATGGACGGCCTCATCAGGGAAGAAAAGACCGTCGACTACGACAGGGACAGCGCCGGGCTGGAAAATCTGCTGGACGATATTTTAGACCGGCACGAAAAAACCGCGCCTCCCCCTACTGCTCATGCCAGGGACCACGAGCGGGAGCAGATGATGGAGTCGGCCCGCATATTCCTTCGAGAGGAGGAGGTCTTCACACGTGACCACGAACCCCTGTACGCCGAAGCATCGGTTGGCCTGCCTCCCACGGACCTGCCCACCGGCATGGACAGAGAGGAGCCGGTTCCCCTGGAGCTGGCCCCGGGGCGCATCGTCAGGGCCAGGGGGCGCATCGACCGGGTCGACCGCAGGCGGAGCGACGGCGCCTTCGTGATCACCGACTACAAGTCCGGTAGCAGCTGGCTTTACACCGGGAAGGACCCGTTCCACAAAGGGCGGGTGGTCCAGCACCTGCTCTACATCCTGATGGCCGAAAGTTGCCTGACTCCGACCACCGGAGCCGCCGCCAGGGTGGCCGCCTTCCGGTTCCTGTTCCCTACCGCCCAGACCCAGGGCGAAGGGCTCATCCTGACGCGGGAGACACTGGAGGAAGGCAGCCAGGTTCTGGCTCACCTTTGCGATCTTGCCGGCGCGGGCTGTTTTACACCCACCGACAACGCCAGCGACTGTAAATGGTGCGATTATGCACTTGTTTGTGGGGACACTGCTGCCCAGGCCTTGAGGGTGGCCGAAAAGCTGAAAGGGAGCGACCCTGGGCTCGACCCCATGAGGAAGCTGCGCGGATATGGATAAACCAGTCACCTGCCAGTTGCCTGATGTCGATCAGCGCCGGAAGATCGAGCAGGACCTGGACACCAACTACCTGGTGGAGGCGGCGGCGGGGACCGGCAAGACTACGAGCATGGTCCGGCGCATGGTGGCCCTCATCGCCTCGGGGAAGGCAAAGGCCCCAGACATCGCCGCCGTTACCTTCACCCGCAAAGCCGCCTCCGAGATGAAGGTTCGTTTTGTGCTGGAGCTCGAAGAGGCCCAGGTGAAAGCTGCGGCAGCCGGCGATGAAGACACGGCCGCCAAACTCGCTGAAGCCCTTGATGTTTCAGGAAGATGTTTCGTCGGCACCATCCACTCTTTCTGCGCGAGGCTTCTGCGGGAGCGTCCTGTGGAAGCCGGTGTCGACCCGGCCTTTACCGAGATGGACGATGCCGAAGACCAGCGGCTGCGCCGGGTCTCCTGGGAAGAACAGACAGCGAGCCTTGCTGACGAGGCCGCGACCGACCGCATCCTGGCGGCAGGACTCTCCCCCGGAGAGCTTTTCGGTCTATTTGAGACGATAGCGGGGCACCCCGATGTCGACAGGTGGCCGGCCCCGGATCCCGTCCCCCCCGACATGACCGGCGCCCTTGAAGCTTTGGGCCGGTACCTGGCCCATATCGATGCTCTCCTGCCTCAACTGCCCGCTGAGTGGGGTTCGGACACCCTCATACCCAGGCTTCGCAGGGTGCACCGCATGGCGCGAAACGCCCGGGACCTGGCTGACCCTCTGACCCTCTTCAGGGTTCTTGAGACTTTCGGCCTCAAGGTCGTCGCCCGGAACAAATTCTACCCCGGGGAAAAGGAGCAGGCACAGGGCGAGACTGAAAGGTGGGTCCTGTTCAACCAAGATATAGCCCTTCCCGCTGTCAGGAGGTTCAAGGAGTACCGCTACGCCGTGGCCATCCTGGCGGTCCTCCCCGCGGTTGACCGCTACCGCCGCATGCGGACCCTCCAGGGCTCTCTCAACTATGAGGACCTGCTGCTCAAGGCCGCCGGACTGCTCAGGGAGAACCCCGAGGTCAGGCGTTTTTTCCAGAGCAGGTACCGGCGCCTTCTGGTGGATGAGTTCCAGGATACTGACCCGGTCCAGGCCGAGGTCATGATGCTCCTCACCTCAACCGAAACCGGGGAAAAGGACTGGAAAAGGTGCACGCCCCGGCCCGGGTCCCTCTTCGTGGTGGGCGATCCCAAGCAGTCCATCTATCGTTTCCGGCGCGCCGACATCATGATCTACAACGAGGTGCGGGATATCATCACAGGCCGGAAAGGGGACGAGGGTTTCGAGGAAAAGCAAGGTGGTGAGAAGCTGGAACTTTCGGCCAACTTCCGATCGCGGCCCGAGCTTCTGGACTGGGTCAACAAGGTCTTCGCACCCTGGTTTCCTCCTGAACAGACCGATGTGGCGCCGCGCTACGTGGCCCTCGAGCCCGGCCGCCCTGACGACGGCGAACAGACTCAGGCGGATCTTGCCGGCATCCGCACGATCCTGATACCAGCCTGGTGCACGAACAAACAGCTGGTCATGGAGTACGAGCCGGAGAGGATCGCCCGCACCATCCGCACCCTGGTGGATTCAGGGGCAACGGTGAGCGGAAAAGACGGTCTTACCCGGCCCTGCGCCCTGGGTGACTTTATGGTGGTGACCATGAAAAAGGAACACCTGTCGTCCTTTTCCAGCGCTCTGGACAGGTGGGGGATCCCTCACCAGGTGACGGGCGGCAGCGCCCTGAGCGAGGTCCCCGAGCTTCACGACCTGTACCTGGCGGTGAAGTGCGCCGCGAGGCCTCACGATCCTGTGGCCCTGGTGGCCGTTTTAAGGAGCCGGATGTTCGGGTTTTCGGACGTTGATCTGCTGGCCTACCGCCTCGCCGGAGGTGATTTCCGCTGGGACAGGCCGGTGCCCGCAAAGCTTGAAACCGGGCTTGCGGAGAGGTTCTCCGACGTTATAAAGCGGCTGGCAAAGTACGCCAGTTGGCTTGCCACCCTGCCCTTTGTGCCCGCCATGGAGCGCATGGCCGAGGACCTGGGTCTCACTGCCATGGCAGCCCGGCAGACCGACGGGGATCTGAGGGCAGGGAGCCTGTACAAGGCCATGGAGATCCTGAGGGAAGCAGCCGTGCAGAGACCCCTTCTGGACCACGTCCTTGAGACCTTCCGCCTGCTCATCACCGGCGAGGAAGCTCACGACGGCGCCCCGGCGCGGCCCGAGCCTTCTTCCCTCGTTCGAGTCATGAACCTGCACAAGGTCAAGGGGCTGGAAGCTCCGGTGGTCTTCCTGGCCACGCCGGTTGGGAGCTGGAGTTCCACCCCTTATCTTCACATCGTCCGCGACGGCGAAGAGGTAACCGGCTACGCCGAGGTGGCCGGGGCCGGTGGAGGCTGGGGACGGCCTCCGGCTGTGGCCCTCCCGCCGGGCTGGGACGACACGTGGGGTCCCCGGGAAGAGGCCTTCCTGCAGGCCGAACTCACCAGGCTCCTTTACGTTGCGGCCACCCGGGCAGGAAGCATGCTGGTGATATCGACCATGGAGCGGGGCGGCGGTTCCCACCCCTGGAGCTATTTCACCGCCCACCTGGAGGAGGCTCCAGAGCTGCTCGACCCGGAGGGCGTCGAACCCCCTGAAAAGGTTGAAGAAGAACTCGGACCCGACGGGGATGGGGACCCGGCGATGTACCCCGGAAAGTGGCAGGGGCTATTGGAACAGGGTTACGAAAAGAGCTTTCCGTCGAGCCTCGCCGCTCCCGGACCCACTCATTCCAAAGACTCCCAGCCTCCCACCGGGGAGCACGGAACCTCCTGGGGCACGGTCATCCACAAGCTGCTTGATGTGGTCATGGACACCCCCATGAATGACCAGGAACTGGAGCCGGTGGCCGGGACCCTCCTCGCGGAAGAAGAACTTTCCCAGGACCTGGCCCCAAAGGCCGTACAGACGGTGCGGTCCGTCACTGGTTCAGACATATGGCAAAGGGCCTTGAAGGCAAAGGAACACCTTTCAGAGGTGCCATACACCTACCTTAAGTCCACCGAGCCCATACCCACTTTCGAGCCCGGCGTCATTGACCTGGTGTTCAAAGAAGAGGACGGGTGGGTCCTCGTGGATTACAAGACGGGGGGCAGGGAGCCGGAAAGATACGTGCCGCAGCTCGCTGCGTACCGCCAGGCGTGGGAGGCCATGGGTTGTGGTGAGGTCAAGGAGGTGGGATTGTATTTTGTGGATCATGGGGAGTACGTTGTTTTAGATTCAGTTTCTAGCGTCTAGTTTCTAGTGTCTAGAAAATGAGCGGTTACATAAAAAGCGGCAAAGGCTGTCTCACGCAGCTTGTCCACCCTAACCTTCGGTAAAGGTGGACAAGTCGCAGGGAACGCAGATCCTGGGTTCTCCGAACCGGTTGTTATTAAAAGACAGTTTTCCCTGCTTCCATTTTACTCAATGCTTTGAGTAGTTTTACTCAAAGCATTGAGTAAGCATTCAGTTTCTGCTATAATTTCACCCATGAGCACAGAATATCGCCGCCCAGCGTACACCACTCTTATCACCCGGTTGAGGGAACCGCGCCGGTTCATCCAGGTCCTGGCCGGGCCCAGACAGACGGGCAAGACCACCCTTGCGCAGCAGGTGCTGGACAGTATCGGGAAAAAAACCTTCTACGACACCGCTGACGAACCGGCGCTCAAGGACAGGGCCTGGCTGGTCAGAGCCTGGGAGACGGCAAGGCAGCTCACGGTGGGGAAGACCGGAAAGCCCGAGGATTCGGTCCTCGTCCTCGACGAGATCCAGAAGATCCCGGGCTGGTCCGACACGGTAAAGCGCCTGTGGGACGAGGATGCCGCGAACGACCGTCCCCTGAAGGTCGTTCTTCTGGGATCCTCCCCTCTTCTCATCGCCACCGGACTTACGGAGAGCCTCGCTGGCCGTTTTGAACTCATTCCCATCTCCCATTGGAGCTACCCGGAGATGAGAGAAGCATTCGGGTGGGATCTGGGCCAGTATGTTTTTTTCGGCGGCTATCCGGGCTCAGCCCCCCTCGTGGATGACCACTCGCGTTGGTCTTCGTACGTTTCTGAATCCCTCATCGAGACCAGCGTCTCGAGAGACATCCTGCTCATGGTGAATGTTCTCAAACCCGCTCTTCTCCGAAGGTTGTTCCAACTCGGGATCGATTACTCGGGCCAGGTACTATCCTACAACAAGATGCTCGGGCAACTTCACGATGCCGGGAACACGACCACCCTCGCCCACTACCTGGAACTGCTCTGTGGGGCGGGCCTCCTGACGGGCCTCGAAAAATTCGCCGGAAGCGCCGTGCGCCGAAGGGCGTCCAGTCCCAAGTTGCTGATTCTGAACACGGCTCTCATGACGGCGATGGGTCCTCATTCCTTCGACGCGGCCAGGATGGATACCGGTTACTGGGGCAGGCTTGTGGAGACCGCCGTCGGGGCGCACTTGGTCAACACTTCACAGGGGACAAGGATTGGTGTTTATTATTGGAGGGAGGGAAATCGGGAGGTGGATTTCGTTCTCAGGTCAGGGGAAAGAACGACTTCCATCGAAGTCAAGAGCGGGCAGACCAAAACCAGCCTGCCCGGAATGGAGGCTTTTTCGAAAAAGTTCACACCGGACCGCCAGCTTCTCGTGGGAGAGGGGGGAGTCCCGCTGGAGGAGTTCCTTGAAAAACCCGCCGAACACTGGGTCCTGTAAAAGTGGCAAGGGCTGTCTCACGCAGCCTGAGCAAACGGTAGTGCGTCGAAGGGCAGGGAACGCAGGGAAAATCAAAAGCCAATTCACCACGAAGTTGCGCAAAGGAAAGCGCGGTGGAACCTTCTTTCCCCTCACCTGACCTCTCCGGCAGGAGAGGGATTTCCACGAAATCAGCTGTTAGATCCTGCGTGCCGGGATTAAAGTTTACTTTATCCCGGGCAGCAGGGATCTTAACAGCTTTCGGTGAGGGGATGAGCAAGCCTTATCGATCTTCTCTGCGTCCTCTGCGTCTCTAGCGAGTCACCGTGCATTAAGCGGTGCTGTGGACGAGCGGGCGTGAAACAACTCGATTTGGAGCTGCAATGCCGAAGCCCGATTTCATCTTGACCCAGGGGGGCAGTATGACGAACGGGCGTGAGACTCGATTTTGGATATTGGATTTAGGATCTTGGATTGAATTAAGAATATGGAATATGGAATTTCAATCATCCCCATAACACAGGCCAGCGAATACTCCGAAGTCATCATCCGCGCTCTGGACGAGGTGAACGCCGTCGAGGCGCTGGCCGGGTTTGAACGCGTCATCGTCAAACCCAACATGGTCAACCCCAGCCCGCCCCCGGTAACCACCGACGTGCGCTGTGTCATGGCTGTCGTTCAGTATCTCCAGGAGAGGCTGGACGCGGAGACCGTCGTCGCGGAAGGGTCCGGGGAGGGCAGCACGTTAGACAACCTGCGCCTCAACGGGTACGAGCAGATAACCAGGAAGTTCGGTGTCGAGCTTGTGGACCTGGACGCCCTGCCGGTGAAGCGCTATGAGAACCCCCGGGCCGGAGTGTACAGGGAGATCTTCCTGCCCGAATACCTGGAAGGAGCGGGCCTCGTCTCGGTCCCCCCTGCCAAGGACCATACTATCACACAGGTGACGCTAGGGCTGAAGAACATGGTAGGCTGCCTGCACGCCTCGCACTACAGCGGATACTGGACCTACAAGAAATCACAGATCCACGCTGTGGATGAGCACCAGGCAGTCGCCGACCTCATGCTTTACGTGCGGCCGCACCTGACGGTCATCGACGCCCGCGATGGCCTGGTGGGCGGGCATCTGTCGGGCAGGGTGCCGGAGCCCCCACTCGAGAGGATCATTGCCGGCACCGATGTGCTCACAGCGGACAGGGAAGGGGCCAGGCTGCTGGGACATGAGCCGGATTCGATCGGGCACCTGAAGCTGGCGGAGAAGTTTCGGTGACAATAATTCGGGATTTCAGATTCCAAAAGAAAGCGCTCTCACCGAGGAGCAGACGAAATTCCACAGCAAGTACAGGTTTGCTCTGAACAATAATGTTCAAACAGTCAGCACAGCGCCTTCATCGATGAGCTTTTCTCTTAATTGCCTTATATCTACAACGGCCGGATTAATATCGCCACGGACCGCGAGTGCTCCAGCGGTACCTGCCGCCTGCCCCTGGGCCATACAGCATGCCATAAGACGAACACTGCCCAATGCCTGGCCTGTTGTCGAAATACAGCGACCAGCGACAATCAGATTTTCAGACCCCTCGGGTATGAGACATCGATACGGAACTGCATAAGACCCCCCTTCCTGTATAAATGTAAATTGCGTGTTTCCGCCTTTGGGGTCATGGATGTCGATCGGATATGCGCCGCGAGCTATTCCGTCCTGGAACTCACTCCGGTTGACGACTTCTTCCTCAGTCAGCGTATACAACCCTTTTATTCTTCGCCCTTCTCTGATTCCCACCCGAACAGAACTGGCCACCAAATAACTTCTTTCAAAACCAGGAATTCTTTTTCTGAAGGCTTTGACGACATTTTCAACGTTTTTTCTTTCGCTGATTTCCGCCCGCGTAATGTCTTCGGCAATGGTGGGATCGATATTTGTCGTTCTGGTAATATTAAAGGACATCTCTTCCTTTCTCCATCGAACACCGGTAAAAGTCAGCGGAGCCCGATCATCCCACAGTTTTGCTTTTCCAGCTACATGCACATAGCTTTCTTCCGCACAATCCAAAAGTCTTCCTCTGACAAGCCGAATGTGCCAATCTTTGATCCCTTTAATTTCAGCATCTTCCCGTAAGCATCTCACCATTCGGTCAACATCGACATTGGCCATGCGAATCACATGTGAGACGTTCTGCATGTTTCCACGACCTCTCATCTCAGTTGGAAATCCGGCCACCCAGGTAAGCATGCCGTCTCCAGTGCAATCAACAAAAACCTTTGCCTCCAGTGTTTTTTTTCCTTCTACGGTTAGCACGTCAATCGCTTTTACTTTTGGGCCGCTCATCCGGACATTGCAAAAAACGGATTGAAGCATCAGATCAACACCGGCTTCTAAGGCCATTTCCTGTGACGCTATTTTTAAACTTTCAGGATCAAAGGGGGTCAAGACAAACTCATAATCTATTTTTTCCAATCCCGTTGACCATGTCCCCCCGTGCGCGTGACCCATACAGCCACCGAGTGCGCTCATTTTGTCAACTAGCTCCTGTGGAAGTCCGCCAACAACTTTAGTTCCGTCACCGGAAAAAAACCCCAGGAAGGGAATGCCCATCGCTGCTGTTCCGCCGAGATAACCGTCCCTTTCAACCAAAAGAGTTCGCACACCACTTCGAGCAGAGGCGGTTGCTGCAATCATTCCCGCAGTGCCCCCTCCCAGAACAATGACATCATATTTTTCCACGCTTTCTCCTCCAACATGTCCAATGTAAAAAATTTATTGTCCCAAAGAGAATCATCCTGAATAGCCCAGCAACCGCGGTACAAACAAAACAAGATCCGGCATAAAAGCCAGAGCAAACAACAACCCTATTAATGGAATCAAATAGATCATTGTGGCTCGAGCCAGATCTTCAAATGGAATGGACGCGATATCAGAAACAATATAGAGTGAGGTGCCGATAGGGGGTGTGATCAAGCCTATCATTAATGCGAAAACAGTGATTAGACCCAAATGAACCAGGTCAATATCCAGCGACAAGGCAATTGAAACCAAAATCGGTGTTACGATCACCAGATTCGCTGAAGCACTTTCTATTGTCCCGATAACCAGCAGCCCCAGACAGATCAAAACAAGGATAACACTTTTATTGCTGGTAAAATGAAACATGATCTGCGTCAATGTCTCGGGGACTCTTTCTATCGTAATCAGCCAGGCAAACGCTTTAGACGTTGCCAACAGAAACATGACAACTGAAGTTGACCTGATAGTATTTGTAAGAGCGGTGATCATTTTTTCTCTGGAAAGTGTTCGATACATCAGACCCAAAGCAAACGTGTAAAGAACGGCAGTTACACCTGCTTCCGTTGGTGTCACCACGCCTATCAAAATACCGCCTAAAATAATCACCGGGGCTAAAAGAGAAAACGATGCTTTGAGAAACGAATCCCATATGACACTCAGTGGCTGCCGTGCCCGAACCGGGCATCTCTGCATTCCGGTTATAGCCTGAATGTAAATTGTCAGCATTAAAACACCGCCCATCAAAAGACCTGGAAGTATACCTGCCATAAACAGATCGCTGACTGATACATCTGCAATAGCACCGTATATTACCAGGTGTATGCTTGGCGGGATGATAGGGCCGACAGTTGACGATGCCGCGGTAATTGCGGCTGCAAAATTTATGTCATAGCCTTCTTTGCGCATGGCCTCGATTTCGATTCGGCCCAAGCCGGCAGCATCAGCACTTGCTGAACCGGAAATGCCTGCGAAAATCAGACTTGCCAGGACATTTACATGCCCGAGACCGCCTCGTACATGACCTATAAGGGACATGGCGAAACTGAATATCCTTTCCGAAATTCCGGAAACATTCATGATTTCACCGGCTAAAATATAAAACGGGACGGCCAACAGTGTAAAACTTTCGGCGCCGCCCATCAGATTCTGCGGAACCATTGTCAGAGGAATCCCTTTAACCAGAAGAGTCAGGGTCGATGATGCCAGGAGGGCAAACGAAATCGGACATTTCAGAAATAATAGCACAAAAAAGGAAACTAACAGGACTGTCAGAGCCACGAATAATATCCTACTGCTTTGGGGGTAGCTGGAATTCTGATAAAATATGATTCATGGTTGTCAAAATCATTAAGATCCCTGTAATGGCGACCGGGAGCGAAAGAAAACTCCTGGGAATGCCCAAGGCCACTATCTGCTGCTTCCACTGGACCTCAATCAGGTAACCGGACTGAACCACCGTGGTAATTAAGGTTATCGCAACAACACTGTAGACCAACACCATTGTCAACCTCTGGACAGCAGGCGGAAAGCGGTCGACAATAAACTCTATGGAAATATGGCCTTTGTCTCTGTATACAAAGCTGGCGCCGAAAAAAGTCATCCAGACCAGCAACAAGGTCGCAAAATTCATCCCGGCAATCAAAGGACTTTTCAACACGTACCGCAGAAAAACACTGATACCGACAATTGCCACCATGATCAGCAAAAGAGAACACGTTATCACCAGTTCGATTTTTCCAAGGACCTGGCTAAATCTATCCATTCTCCGCAACAGCGACTGGAACATAAGTGATATCCTTGTAAATATCGATGAGCCCCCGATTGTACGGGGGCTCATCGAAGGCAGGTATTAATAAGTTTCTGTAATTGTTTTGAACAATCCTTTTTGCCACATTCCCTCTGCCTCAAACTTTTCGGCTATTGGGACTGCGGCCTTTGCAAAAGATTCCTTGTCGACTTCGATAAATCTGGCACCGGCTTCAATCATTTTTTCTTTATCAACCTTGAAAGAATCCTCTACCAGTTTTGTATAATAATCGCCGGCCTGTTTCCCGGCATCGATTAGAATCTTTTTGTATTTGTCCGGCAACTGTTGATACTTCTTTTCATTAACCAGAAGGTTGAACGGCGCGATCAGGTGATAAGTTAACATTATATTGGGAGCGGCCTGATAAAATTTCATTCCGTAAATCGACCCCATGGGTGAGTCCAAACCATCCACGACTCCCTTCTTCAGGGCCAGATATGCTTCAGACCATGCAATCGTAGTGGGTTTGGCTCCAAGGCCTTTCCACGTTTCGAAATAGGTTTTGAGACTGGGCATCCGCACATTAAGACCCTGAAGATCGTCAAGTGTTCTGATAGGCCGTTTAGCCAGCAGTACTTTAGGCAATCTATACCAGTTATCGGAGACGATTCGCACGCCACGTTCTTCAACCATCTGGTTTTTCATTTTTTTGTAAAGTTCCCCATCCTGAAACTTTTTTATTGCATCCAGGTCCTTGAAGGCAAAGGGCATTGCCATAATCCCAAAATCCTTGACGAGATGCTGGTTCCAATCCATAACATTGCCGAACATATCGATGGACCCCATCATCAGATTTTCTATCAATGTCACTGCTTTCTTCCCCAATTGCCCTGCAGGGAAAACATTGATAACGAAATTGCCGTCACTTTTTTCTTTTACCAGCTCGGAAAAGTAAATTAACCCTTTGGTTTCAGGTGTTGTAACAGCATGAACACCCCCCAACTTCCATGTAATTTTTTCTGCCGAAAACGCAGTGCCTAGAAAAACAATCTGGAATAATATTACAAAC
>QIEJ01000076.1 GCA_003228585.1 Pseudomonadota bacterium | reverse complement strand
CAGGCCGAAGATCCCCTTCAGCCCGGGACCGACCTTTGTCTTTGTGGTATCCGCGTAATGGCAGATGGAACAGTTGTTCCTGTACACTTTCTCACCGGATGCCGGCGGGTCTTCGCGAGTGCTCGCCGCCTCTTCTTTGCTGTAGGAGCCATCGCGCGTTGTGGTGGTTCGAGCCACGAGAACACTTTCCTGTGTAAAAGGATGGGCCATTATGGGTGAGGTGTAGCAGCGGTTGTCTGCGGCCACAAAGTACCAGTTCTCCGGATTAACTTCTTTTTTTCCATCTTTGCCGGCCAGGGAATACTTGAGGGTGTAGATTCCCTCAGGGTAGTTCTTCGTCCAGGGAAAGACGAACGTGGGCGGTTTGAGTCTGAGCCCTTCCCCGGTTGCTGTGTTGACCGCCAGCACCTGGTGGGAAAGGTTGTCGTCAGGGTCGCTGACTGAAAGGCTGATCAGGGTCTCATCACCGGTATTTTTAAACCTCACATCAGCGACAGTCGGTCCCTCATCAGCGGCCGGGTTGGGAGGGAGGCTGTAGGTGGACCGATTATCCTGACCGTTGATGACCTCGATGCTCAACGGGAAGTAGATATACCCCGTAGCATAAAGGTGAAGTCCATAACCGCCGCCGCCATCCACTTTCACCGAGAATTTGCCGTCACTGTCAATGAGCCCCCCATATCGGAAGTTCTTTCCGTAAAGACGGCCTTTCTCAATGAGAACCAGGCCTGTGACCGGTCCGTCATCCGCAGCCGAGACCCGGCCGCTGATGTAGGTGCCCTGACCGGGGCCCTGTTCGAGGCCGGTTTCAGCCAGGGCGAATGTGCTTGTCCATGAGATCAGAACACTGAATATCAGGGCTGCTGTCAGGTTATTTGCTCGCACTTTTGGTACCACCGGGTTTGAGGACGGTGCCGGAAGCCTGGCTGGCAAGATAGGCCTGGACGTCGGTAATCTGGTCCGGATCCAACCGGAGTTTGTGGTTCATGCCGTGCCGCAATAAAAAGGATTTAAAAGACAGGACCCTTCCGGCCTTTTCATCATATCTGGGGAAGCCGGTAACCGCGTGATCCAGGTTTAGCCTTTCGGTTTCTGTTCCGCCGGGCTCTGGAATATGACACTGAGAGCAGGAAGGGGGATCGTTTCGCATGAACAGGGCGCGCCCTCGTTCAACCGAATTTTCAAGTTCACGCTGGTCCGCTGCCGCCGGGGCCTGAGCCCTGGACAGGCCGGGAGTTACATCCTGTCCGTCTCCCCACCAGGCAATGAAAGCAACCAGATCATCCACCCGCTTCATGCGCCCCGCCTCGGGTAGATCCGTGTGCTTTCCCATCGCCTCGAGGACAACGTCGCGAAGGGATTTAACCGCGAAAGGGGTCCCGTCAAACACCTGGACCTTCGGGTAGGCGCCCGCCCACCCGGTCATCTGTTCGTAGGAAAGGTGGCAGTTGACGCACGCCATCCCGTCTCTGGCGAAACTTGTCTGAAAATACCGCCATCCCTTCAGAACGCTTTCCCTGTAGCGCTGCTCCAGATCTATCAGTTCTCTTCGGCCACCAATCAGATCAGAACCAACTCCCGATGAAAGGGATGGTGAGAACAGAACTCCAGACAGGAGCAGCAGAACCAGTGGAAGACGCATGCCGGTAAATTAATTTCAACGGGCCGCTATTTTACAGGGCCGGTATAGACCCAGTCGTTCTCGATCTTGACGTTGTGACAGTTGATGCACCCGGCCACCTTGCCGTCCGCATCGACGGTTCCGTCCGGCTTGTACTTGGCCCAGAACCAATCCCCGGCCTCTGCATTGTAGCCTTTGACCCTGTACATGACGGTTATGGACCCGAGCTTCTTTTCAGGAGAGTAGTTCTCCTTGATTATGATGGCGCCGTTGCCGAACATACCCTTTTTACCTTTGATCACCTTCAGGGCATCCTTCGAGACGTAGGTGGTCAAAAAAGCGCCGTGAGGCTGCAATCCCTTGTAGAGCTCGCCCTTGCCCGGCCACAGGGGCCATTCCTGATAGTTGCTTTTTGTTATATATGTCCACACAGCTTTACCATCGGCCGCAGGCAGATCCATCATGTTCGAATATGCCCATGCCAGCATGGGGACAGCGAAAAGGCTGACTACCACCAGGACCAGAACCAGTCTCTTCATATGAGTCATTTTATTCTCCTTCCAGCAAAGTTCCAATTAGACGGGGAGACAGAAACGGCTCCCACAACTACCAGCGTGATTGACAATGTAAAGTTTAGCAGACTATTTTAATTGTGCATCACCAATGATGAGAAGTGGCAGAGAAATGTCACAAAAACGTCCCACTTGAATCTTGACCATCGCTTCTGTAATATGCTACTAAAATATCGTACGTTCAGTTTGTGTCGCTTTAGAATCTCTAGGGGAAAACAAGGAGCAGTCAGCACAGACCATAACGGCTGTGCTTTTTTTTTGGGGGTTTGCAGTGAGGCAGACCGCAGGATAGGCAGTTGTGAAAGACAGAAGGAGATAATGAAAATGGCAGAAGGCTCAGTAAAATGGTTCAATGACGCAAAAGGCTTCGGGTTCATCGAGCAGGAGGACGGCCCGGATGTGTTCGTTCACTTTTCCGCTATTGCCGGGGACGGTTTCAAGTCGCTGGCCGAGGGCGACAAGGTGGAGTTCGAGATCGTCGATGGGGACAAAGGTCCTCAGGCAGCCAACGTCTCAAAGCTCTAAGGAGAATACGCCCAGTATTCAAAGCCCCGCGGAATACCGCGGGGCTTTTTTGTCTCGAAAATCTTTCTCACGCCCGATCATCACACCTGGAGCGTGATTCACTCAAGTCCGCAAAGTTTCGCAAAGGAAACCGTGCTTTACGTTTAAACTCCAAAAGTCCTTCTTTGAAAGCGCTTTCTTTTGGATTTTGGATCTTGGATTAAATATACTCGGGCACGTTCACGTTTACCCAGACTCGGGACTCTCACCCAAGGCCCGGGAACAGGGACAGCATTCCGGTGGCGATGAACTCCACGGCAATGGCGGCCAGGATCAAACCCATGACCCTGGTGACGATATTCATGCCGGTTTTGCCGAGAAGAGAGCCGATCGCAGGGGCCGACATCAGAGTGACAACTGTGACAACGGCAACGCCGATCGTTACAGCGGACATCAGCAGGTAGTGATACAAAGACGTGGACTGTTGAGCGAAAACGATGACCGTGCTGATAGCGCCCGGTCCCGCCATGAGAGGGATCGCCAGAGGTACGATCGCGACGTCTTCCTTTTCCACGGCTTCGGTTTGTTCGGCACCAGTCGTCTTTATGGGGCTTGGAGCGGCGTAAAGCATGGAGATGGCCACGATCATCAGGAGGAGGCCGCCTGCCACACGGAAGGAATCGATGGTAATTCCAAAGACCTGCAGGATGCCGTTTCCAAGGACCAGACAGGCTATGAGGATGATCGCCACTGCCGCGGAAGACACCAGGGCGACCCGGCGCCTCCGGGCAACTGAGTGATCCTCCGTCAGGCTCAGGAAAATGGGGACGATCCCCAGGGGGTTTACGATGGCCAGCAAGCCGGCAAAGAGTTTCGTGTACTCTGTCCATCCCAGCATGTTGTTCTCCAAAGATCGGGGATAGAAAACAAATCCCCTTTAACCTTTCCCCGTTAGCCATTATACTCAATACAGATCCCTCCTTGTATACTCAATTCGAAACGGCAGGAGGCAATTTCATCTTAAGGAGATAGTTTTGGACGGAATTACCGGAATATACAGTCCCGATGACAATGAGATTGTTCAGAAGACGTTCCTTGCGACGGGCGCCCTTCAGCACCGGGGCAAGACCGGTGCTGGAATCGCCATCGGAAACAGCCGCGGGATAAACATCCTCAAGGGAATTGGGGGAATTGCCGACATCATCGACTTCGACATGATAGGTCTGTTCCAGGACCTTGATCCGGTTGCAGCAATAGGAAACGTCGGATACACAAAGAACAGGATAGCGGAAAAACGCAACGCCGAACCGATCATGGTCAAACCCCGTTTCGAATCCTCCCACCAGGTCGCCATTACGATCAGCGGACGCATTATAGGGGACGAGGACCTCAGGGATGGCCTCGAGGGGGAATACTCCTTCGAGACCGCAAACATGACCGAGGTCATGGGGGCGCTGCTCCACCAATGTATAACCGAAGCGGGTATCAACTTTGAGGCTGGCCGGCTCCTTGTGGATCTGCTTCACGGGCGCGCCACCTTTGCCCTGAACGCCCTTGTCTTCGATGGTAAGCAGACGCACCTTGTGATCCTGAACGATTCGAGGGCATTTGAGCCCTTCTGTTTCGGGAAGGTGGATGGGGCTTTCGTGGTCAGTTCCGAGAGCTGCTCCCACAGGAGGCTGGGCGGAACAATGGAAAGGGAGTACGCCGGCGCCGAGATGACTATATGCTCATCGGCAGGCATTGAGACCAGCAGGCTCCGGGAGGAAACCTCCATGCCCGACGTCTTTCAGGGGGTGTATTTCGGCAACGTGGCCTCTATCTATCAGGGCCGGGAGATCTTCCTCCTGAGAAAGAGGCTGGGACACAGGCTTGCTGACCACTACGGAAAGACGGACGCGGACATCGTTATACCCAACCCGGATTCAGGGCGTGGCGTCTCCTATGGGATCGCTGAGGGCCTTGGGATGCGGTTGTCTCATGGGCTGGTAAAGCAGGCCCAGGCCATCCGCACCTTCCAGGAGTCCCAGATACGCAAACGCACCATCGAGGTGGGGCTCAAGTTCGCCGGGGTGGATTCGGTTCTAAACGGGAAAAAGGTGGTCATGGGTGATGACAGTATCGTGAAGGGAAGCGTCAGCGAGGGAGGGTCCGTGTGGACCGTCTACAACTCAGGCGCGACCCGCCTGGAGTTCTGGATATCCTACGCTCCCATGTTCTTTCCATCTTTCAAGGAGTGGCGCCGGGGAAAGGAGTGCCTCCATGAACTGGCTGTCCAGAGGGCTTTCCGGGGTGAGCATCCCTACGACAAGCCCCTGGAGGAGATCAACCGGCGTGTAGCTGAATTGGCAGGGGTTGACCGGGTCTGCTACAACACGAAGGAGAACATCGAAGCAGTTGCCGGCCCGGGTTCCTTCCAGGCTCTGGACGCCAGCTACCCCATCGATGAGAAGCACTGGCCCGACTGGCTCAAAGAGGAGGTAGACAGGTACCACAAGCTGAGCCTGGGCTTTTAAGGGAAAACAGAGAGGAGCAGAGACATCCGCAGTCAAAGTCTCTCTCACCCAGTTCTCTCAAAATCAGGCTGCAAGAAGGACACCTTCATTATTCTTCCTCTCCCCTGGCGGGAGAGGACCGAGGTGAGGGGGAAAGGGTTTCACGTTCCTCTTTGCTCCGGATGTCTCTTGACTTATAAGTCTCAAGTCAAAGAGTAAACCGTTCGGCTCAGCCTGATTAAAACAGAGTGTGAAGAAAAAAATGCCGGTGCATTACTGGACCGGCATTTTTGTGGAACGATTAGTCAGCCTCTAGAAACCAGACACTAGAAACCAGAAACTGATTTACAGGTGCCCCGAGCAGTCGAAGCCTTCTCCGAGGTCGCAGCGGGTGCAGTCCCCCGCCTCGTACTGCGGTGCCTGGGTCAGGGATGCGCACTTTCCGCAGAAGTACCCCTCACCGGATTTCATAGGCCCGTCACATGGTGTTATGGACATGGGACACAGGGTCACGCAGGCTCGGCACATGATACAGGATTCAGGTTTCTCCCGGAAGGGATACTCAACATGCCGTTCCTGCCCTCGCCCCACGAAGCCTATGGCGTGTGCCTGATAGTGCTCCTTGCAGGCCCTCACGCACCGGCCGCAAAGGACGCAGTCATCACTGCGAAATTCATATCGCGGCTCAGTGACCCCGCATCGAAGGGCAATGTCCTGGATGGCCCTGGAATTGGGCGCCTGGGTTACCAGCAGTTCCGCGATATTGCGCCGCAGCCCCCTGACCCTTTCGGAGTTCGCGTCAATGACCATTCCCTCCTGGACAAGGAGAGTGCATGATGTGGTGACTTTGCTTCTACCGTTTTTTATGTGGTCCACGATACAAAGGCGGCACGCACCGATATCCGTGAGGGTTGGCATATGGCAGAGGTGGGGGATGCAGATACCGTATCGGAGGGCTGCGTCCAGTACCGTCTCTCCCCTGCGGCCGCTTATTTTCGATCCATCGATAACCAGATCCACATTCTGATGCATGGTTTTCCCCTCCCTCATTGAACAACGACAGCGTTGTCGTTGCAGGTGGTCAGGCAGATACCGCACTTCGTGCAAAGCTCAAGGTCGATGGTGTGCAGTTTGTCTTTCCTCCCCTGAATAGCTGCATAAGGGCAGGCCTTGAGGCACGCTCCGCATCCGTTGCACGTCCTCGCGTCGATGGAGTACTCGACGAGTTCGGTGCACACCCCGGCGGGACATCGGTTCTCATTAATGTGTGCCTCATACTCCTCAGCAAAATAGCGCAGTGTGGACAGGACTGGATTGGGGGCTGTCTTACCGAGTCCGCACAGGGCCGTCTGTGCCACTGTTTCCCCCAGCTCCTTCAGTAGTTCTATCTGTTCCGGACGCCCTCTCCCCTCGGTGATGTCGGTGACGATCTCAAGGAGCCGATCCACGCCGATCCGGCACGGGACACATTTGCCGCATGACTCGTCCTGAAGGAACTTCAGAAAATATTTGGCTATGTCAACCATGCATGTATTCTCATCCATGACCACCAGTCCACCCGACCCGATCATGGATCCCTTCTCCCAGAGAACATCGAAATCCACCGGGAGGTCAAACATGGATTCGGGCAGGCATCCGCCAGAAGGGCCTCCAGTCTGGACAGCCTTAACGGCTCTTCCGTTGCGTCCCCCTCCCCCGATCTCTTCGACCACAGTTCGGATGGGTGTGCCGAAGGCAACCTCGACCAGCCCCGTGTTCTTCACCTCACCTGTAAGTGCCAGGATCTTCGTGCCCTTGCTGTTATCCGTTCCCATGCCGGCGAACCAGGCAGCCCCATTATTGATGATAGCCGGCACGTTGGCCCACGTCTCGACGTTGTTCAGGGTTGTCGGCCTGTTCCAGAGGCCGTGTTCTACAGTGTGTACGTCCTTGGGCCTCGGCTCGCCCACCTTGCCCTCCAGGGAGGCCATGAGGGCCGTGGATTCGCCGCAGACGAAGGCCCCCCCGCCGCGAGCCACCTGGATGTCAAAACTCATTCCGGAGCCGAGGATGTCCTCGCCCAGGAAACCATATTCCCTGGCCTGGTTAATGGCTTGTTTCGCATGTTCCACTGCCATGGGATACTCATTCCTGACATAGATATAGCCTTCATTGGCCCCGATGGCCCAGGCGCCGATAATCATTCCCTCGAGGACCGAGTGCGGGTTCCCCTCCAGAACACCCCTGTCCATGAAAGCTCCCGGATCGCCTTCGTCGGCGTTGCATATAACATACTTCTCTTCACCATGCGCGGCCCTGCAGGCTGCCCACTTGGCAGCTGTTGGAAAACCGCCGCCACCCCGGCCTCGAAGCCCTGAAGCTTCGATCCTGGAAATAACCTTCTCGGGATCGATTTCTGCCAGAACCCTGGCCAGCGCCGCATAGCCTCCTATGGCTAAATAGTCTTCCATGGACCATGGATCCACCCTTCGGTTCTGCGAAAGGAGAGTGGGCGTCTGTGCCTTGTAGAAGGGTATTTCGCTCTCGGTCAACACAGTCTTTCCTGTAGAGGGGTCCACGTAAAGGAGCCGTTCGACCACTTCCCCTTTGCGGACGGTCCGATCTACGATCTCCTTGACGTCGGCCGGCTTGACCTGACCGTAAAAAATATTGCTCGGGTCAATGACCACAATCGGGCCCTGTTCGCAGAATCCATGACAGCCTGTGACACGAAGCCGGGCCTTTCCATTGAGGCTGGTGCTGTCCAGCTCTTTTCTGAGCTCGGCCGCGACTTCATGGCAGCGGGTGGCCTGACATCCAGGTCCACCGCACACGGTCATCAAGATTGCCTCATTGTCGCGGTCAGCAGTGATTTGTTCGCCAAAAGCTTTCAGCTCGGCGAAACTGGCGATCTTAGGCATGTCCGGTTCCCTCCTCTTCTTCCCGACGAACCCTGTTAATGAGTGCGCGAAGTCTGGCAGGTGTCATGAGAGGGTGATAGACACCATTGAGAACCACCACAGGCGCCAGGGCACAGGTCCCTATACAGTTAACGGTTTCCAGGGTGAACAGGCCGTTCTCCGTAGTTTCCCCTTCCCCCACATCCAGCAGCCCGAGGGCCTGTTCGATGAGAGGATTGGCTCCCCTCACGTGACAGGCGGTTCCTTTGCAGAGGGTGATGACGTGTTTTCCTCTCGGTTCAAGGGTGAAAGCCGTATAGAAGTTGGCGACCCTGTATACTTCCATGACGGGCACACCCAGACTTTCCGATACGGTGTCGATGGCCTCCCTCGAGAGGTATCCATGGTCATGCTGGACGTCCTGAAGAACCTCGATGAGCTGGTGGGGCTGGCTCCTGCGCCCCTCTAGAATGGTATCGAGTGAATTGGCCATAGGCACCTCCTGTTCGGCATATGAGGACGTGTCGGGAATAAAGTTGATATGAAAAAAGATAGTATGGTATTTATCACAGGTAAATACGGTATTAATGCCTAGAGAGTGCCTATAAAATGTGGGGTGTTTTGGTGCCATTTTAATCCCTACAAAATGCACCATCACATTAGGCAGTAAGGGGAAAAGCATGACGACCAAACGACCGCACATGGATACCGCTGACCGTCCTGGTCAGGAGAAAAAGAACCACTCTATCGATTCTTTCAAATGGCGGCTTCCCATCCAGATTGAAAGTGATCCAGGAAGGGCGGAGTGGGCTCTCCGGGAAAGGGTAAAGGAGCTCAACTGTCTGTATGCCATCGCGCAGCTTGCCGAGGCGGGGGATGGCCCCATAGAGGATATCCTCAATGTGGTGGTCACCATCATTCCTCCTTCCTGGCAGTATCCTGAGATCACATGCGCGCGGATCATCTTTCTCGACGAAATATGCAAGAGTCCAGGATTCAAGCTTACCCCATGGCAGCAGTCAGCCCCTATCCATTTCTACGGGGAGCAGGCGGGAGAGGTAACAGTCTGTTACCTGGAGGAGATGGTCCCATCTTTTGAGGGACCCTTTCTCCAGGAAGAGCGTGCTCTTATAGACGCCATCGCTGAGCGCATTGGTGACCTGGCCATGCGTCTGAATGCCGAGCAGGAACTCCAGGAAACCAACCGGCAGCTGATTGTGGAGCGCCAGGCACTCAAGGAAATAAACACGACCCTGAAAACCCTCATGGCGAAGATCGAGGAGGAGAAGCGGGATATCCACAGGGATATCCGCGACAACGTGGAAAAGGTGCTCATGCCCATTCTCCATGAACTATTCATTACGGTGCCCAAGCATCAAAGGAAATACGTAGACCTGCTTCGAGACAACCTTGAGGAGATCACGTCTCCTTTTGTCAGCCAGCTGTCGGATAAGTTCCACTCCCTGACACCCACGGAGATCCAGATCTGCTCCATGATCAGAGGCGGGCAGCGAACCAAGGAGATCGCCGAGTTGCGTGGGGTGGCAGTGGCCACCATCAACAGACATCGTGAGCGTATCAGATATAAGCTCGGGATCACCAACAGTGACGTCAACCTGGCCACTTTTTTGAAGACGAGTATGTAGGGTTTTGATTAACTTTGTTGGCCCGGCCGCTCTGCACTGCCCAGAGATCAGCATAGACCCCTTCGGCCTGTAACAGATTGTCGTGGTTTCCCCGTTCCACGATCACACCATCCACCAGGACGAGGATCTCGTCGCTCTGACGGATGGTGGACAGACGGTGTGCTACCGCCAGAGTCATGCGTCCCTCCCTGAACCGGTGCAGGTTAGCCTGGATGATCTCCTCTGTCCGGGTGTCCACCGCTGAAGTGGCCTCATCCAGCACGAGGACAGCCGGATTTCGCAAAACAGCTCGCGCGAGGGAAATGCGCTGGCGCTGTCCGCCCGAAAGCTTGAGTCCCCGTTCTCCAATCATCGTTTCGTATCTGTCAGGGAGTTCCTCGATGAATTCATCAGCCCCCGCGATATGCGCGGCTTCCTCGAGCTCGGTCTGGGTGGCATAGGGACGACCGAGGCGCAGATTGTCGGCCACCGTTCCCGAGAAGAGAAAGGCCTCCTGGCTCACATATCCGACATGCGCCCTCAGACTGTCGATGGCGATGCCGGCCAGGGGATTGCCATCCACCAGGATCTCTCCGGACTCAGGGTTGTAGTAGCGAAGCAGCAGTTTGATCATGGTGGATTTTCCAGCGCCGGTGGGCCCCACGATTCCCAGCACCTTGCCGCTTTCAAGCTGGAAATTTAAACTGTGGATAACGGATGCACGGCCGGGGTAGGCAAAGTTGACATTGACAAACTCGATCCTCTCCGGTTCATGGGACAAATGAATGGCATCCGGGGGATCCGAGATTACCGGTTCGGTCGACAGCAGGGACATGATCCGCTCGGCGCTTGCCTCGGATCTCTGCACCTGGTTGATAAGCATCCCGAAGACGAAGAGCGGCATAACGAGCCGCATGGCGAAAAGCACGAAACTGGTGTAGTCACCCACCGATGGGCCAAACCCCGAAAAGGTGAACCATGCCCCTCCACCAATGAGAGCCCCGTAGGAAACGCCCGCGATAGCATAGATGACCGGAATGAAGCGGGCACGTTCCCTGGCTGCGGCGACAGCCGCATCCCTGTACTCGGCCGACTGTTCGTTGATTCTTTCGGCCTGCTCTGCCTGCGCTGTATAGGCCTGGATGACCCCCATCCCATGGATGTTGTTCTCGAGAATTGAATTCATGGAGCCCACCGCCTGCCTGGCCCGGCGGTACTGGGGAGCAACCTTCGTGGCGAAGAACCTGATAGCCACTATCGCGAAGGGGAGGGGCAGGAACAGGAGAAGGGCGAGGCGCCAGTCGAGCCAGAGCAGAATGCTGTAGACTCCGAAGAAGGTGATCACGATGCGGACGATGCTCGTGATGGAATCGGCAAGGAACCTCTCCAGATTATCGACATCGTTGGAAAGGACGCTCATCAGATCCCCGGTCTGACGGTCTTCGAAAAAAGAGATGTCAAGTTTCTGCAGATGGTCGTATAGGCGCACACGCATATCGTGGCGGACTCTCTGGGCGAGGGTGTCCCAGGAATAATCGCTAAGACTCTGAAAAAGAGCCAGGCCCAGGAATGTCACGAGGATGGCAGTCCCGTACCAGACAAAAATGAGAGGGTCGGTCACCGCTTCATCCGCTGATCCTGCGGCCAGGTAATCAACCGCACGCCCCACGACAACGATGGGCAGAAGGTCGAAAGCACGGGCCAGGATGTTTGAGAACAAACCTACCGCTACCGAACGCGGGTAGGGACGAACGAAGGGTATGAGACGCCAGATATGGCGACCCAGGATCCGGGTATGTTTTCCTTGTCCATGATCCAGACCGCGATGAGATCGGCCGGACGCGTGTGGGTTTCCTCGTGAGTTGTTCAGAGAGCCAATTCCTCCCCAAGTTTGTACGCCTGTCCCATGAGAGTTTTGTTTTTTCTGATCTCTCCGGCCCCCATCGCCGTTCCGTAGACCATACCCACCGTCTTCGTTCCCAGGTACCCTGAAATATCCTGGAACATGCGCAGGGCATTAACCGCTCCGGAGACAAAAGGGTCGGCGTCTGCATAGGGCATGAGAATTCCCAACTTCTTCCCCCTGAGGACGTTACCTTCACCCACACCCACGGCATAGATCCTGTCGATGACCGTCTTGATCTGGGCCGTGACACAAAACCAGTAAACAGGGGTGGCGAAAACGATGGAATGCGCCTCCCGCAGGCCATCGTAGACCTTCTGCATTTCGTCACCGATAACGCACCCCCTTGACCCTTCCTCGTGGCAGCCCTCACACGCTGTGCACGGGCTTATGTCCATCCCGTGGAGGTACAGGATCTGAACCTCCGCTCCGCCGGCATGAGCACCTTTCGTCAGTTGCTCCGCGAGAGCGGCCGTGTTGCCCTCTTTTCGAGGGCTTCCGTTCAGTATGAGAATCCTCACGTCGCTCATGCTTCACTCCTCTCTCTGGATTCGGAATCCAAGATCCAAGACCCAAAATCCAAAACCGGATCGTCATGCTCATCTTTTTGGATGTTGGATTTGGGATGTTGGATTGGTTTTGAAAACTCAAAGCACAGGATAAGACTTTGTGTAATAGAAAACAATCCTATAAGATAATAGTTGCGTTAGTTAGGAGTTTTCTGCTGATTTATGCTCGTTGGAAAAACACAACACTGAATAACTTGCGATGAATTATATGAAAAACACCCACCCCATTCTGACAGGGATTCTTTCCCTGCTGATTGTATCTGCATTCTTCAACTCATCCAGGGCAGGAACAGGAGACCTCCAGGTTTTAAGTGAGCAGGGTTTTGAGATCTACATCGATGATGTTTTGGCCGGAACCACAAATGGATTTGACAGGGGTCTATATGTGGAGGGCCTCGAACCCGGACCCCACACACTGAGAGTTGAAAAAAGGGGATTTGAACCGGTCCTGAAAAAATTCAACATCACCGAATACGGTTCCAGAATAATTTCCATAGGGCCTGAGGACATCAAGCGGATTGAGGGGCAGGAAGAACCAGGCGTTACGGTTGGGACCTTCGGGTTGAGAAGCGCTCCCATGGGCGCTGCGGTCTACGTCGACGATATCTACAAAGGGGAAACCGATATAATCGTCGAGAAAGTGGGGGCCGGCACCCACAAGATAAGATTCGAGAGAGATGGTTCGGTATTGGAGAGGGATTTCACCCTGGACACAGATGAGACCCTCACACTGAAAGCCCATTTCAGGGACATGGTGATCATCAATATCTCGGCCCGGGAGAAGGAGGAGAGGGCAAAAAAGACGGAGGAGGCTGCGTTTAACGACGCAGCGAGAACCGGTTCCGGCAATGATGTTGATGCGGCGGTTCTTGCCTGGTCCCGGTTTGTGGAAAGATACCCTGAAGGGGTCTATGCCCGGGAGGGCAGACAGCAGCTTGCCATCTGGGAGAACAGGAAGGAAAATGATCTGTTGTTCTTCGAGGGGGAATGGATTACCGCAAATGTTGCTGCGGACAAACTGGAAAACCAGAGTGCGGATTGGGTTCAGCTTGATATCGGGATAAGCCTGAAAGACCTGGTCGTCGCCTACGCAGTACCCGGAAGCCCGGCAGGTAAAGCCGGGATCCAGGCCGGGGACGTTATCCTTGAAGTCGATAAAAAGCGCATGAAAAAAGTGGGTGATGCACAGAAAAGTCTCAGAAAAGGCAAAAAGGAAAAATCCCGCCTGATCCTGCTCCAGCGAAACGGCCGAACACTTTTCGTTGAAGTGGTTTATTGATTCTGGAATGCCAGGTTGGGAAGGTGGCCTCGATGGACCGGGATTGCCGCGTCAGCCACAGCCTGCAGGCTTCCTCGCAATGACATACGTTTGTACTGGAACCTTGAATCTGGAATCTGGAATCTGGAATTTTAAACTATCTCAGGCGGTCGCTTTATACAAGGATGGTCTTTCTCCAGCGAAATGACAGGCCACCGTGTGGCCGCTGGCGATGTCCCGCAGATTCGGCGCATGATCCCGGCAGATCTGCTCTGCGTATGGACAGCGCGTGTGGAACCGGCAGGCGGGAGGAGGGGAGATCGGGCTCGGGACGTCCCCGGTGAGAATGACGTGGCTCTGGACCCTTTGCGGGTCAGGGATGGGGGCTGCCGACAGCAGGGCCTGAGTGTAGGGGTGTAATGGCCGGTTGTGGATGGTTTGGGAGTCCGCCAGCTCTACGATCTCTCCAAGGTACATTACCCCCACCCTGTCAGAGATATGCTCGACCACGCTCAGATCGTGGGAGATGAAGAGATAGGTCAGGCCGAATTCCTCCTGAAGATCCTGCAGCAGGTTGATGACCTGGGCCTGGATGGAAACGTCAAGGGCCGAGACAGCTTCATCGCAGATGATAAGCTTCGGATTCAGAGCAAGGGCCCGGGCCACCCCGATGCGCTGACGCTGGCCGCCGGAGAACTGGTGGGGGTATCGACGCATGTGCTCAGCGCCCATACCCACGATCTGAAGCAGGTCCAGAACCCGGGCATCCCTGTCGCGACGGCTCTTCATCCCGTGAACCATAAGCGGTTCGCCTACTATGTGCGCAACGTTTTTTCTGGGGTTGAGGGATGAGAAGGGATCCTGAAAGATGATCTGCATCTCTTCCCGAAGTTCTCTCAGTTGACTGGCATCATAGGCCAGGATGTCCTGTCCCTCAAACAGGATCTGACCGCTGGTGGGCTCATCCAGTCTCAGGATCAGTCTCCCCAGGGTTGACTTTCCGCAGCCGGACTCGCCCACCAGGCCCAGAGTCTCTCCCGGGTTGATGTGCAGGCTGACATCATCCACCGCCTTGACTGATGCGATCTTGCGCATCAGCATTCCGCCGGTTACTGGAAAATGTTTAACCAGATTTTTTATCTCGACTAGTGGCTGCATGCGAATTCCAGATTCCATATCAAGTGTTTGTCATTGCGAGGAATCACGCCGAAGGCGTGACGACAAAGCAATCTCAAGGAGCGAAAGCGACTGTAGCAGTCTCTGCCAGTTGAGATCGCTTCGCCAGGCAGATGGCTTGACTCGCGATGACGATCGTCGGTTTCTACCTGAATTAACGTCACTTCGTACTCGTCAGCCGCCACGTACGTGGCAGCTGACATAATGCTCCGGCGCAATCTCCACCATGGATGGCGGATTGCTGATGCATTCCTCCCTGGCAACAGAACAGCGCTCGTAATAGTTGCATCCGTCGGGCAGGCAGAACAGAGAGCACACCGTTCCTCCGATGGTCTTGAGCCGGGTGCTGTCCCCGGGGTTGAGCGAAGGGATGGAGTCGAGCAGCCCGACAGTGTAGGGGTGTTTGGGATCGGCGAACAGATCCTTGACCCTGGCCATCTCCACGATGCGTCCGCAATACAATACAGCCACCTTCTGGGCCATTTCGGCCACAACACCCAGGTCGTGGGTGATGAACAGGATGGACGCGCCGGTTTCCTCCTTTAATCGATTCATCAGGTCCAGAATCTGGGCCTGGATGGTCACGTCAAGAGCGGTGGTCGGCTCATCGGCGATCATCAGGTCCGGATTGCAGGCAAGGGCCATGGCGATCATCACCCTCTGACGCATTCCTCCGCTCATCTTGTGGGGATGGTCGTTTACCCTCGTCTCGGGCGCGGAAATTCCAACCTGATTGAAGATCTCCACCACCTTGTTCATGGCTTCCCTGCGTGACATTTTCTGGTGGAGCTGGATGACCTCCGCCACCTGGTCCCCAACGGTGTAGACGGGATTCAGGGATGTCATGACTTCCTGGAAGATCATGGAGATCCGATTGCCTCTGATGGCTCTCATCCCGGATTCCGGCAATGAGAGCAGGTCCTCACCCTCGAAAAAAATCTGACCTCCCGCTATCTTTCCGGGCGGGGATGGGACCAGACGCATGATGGCCGACGCCGTAACGCTTTTGCCGCAGCCCGACTCACCGACAAGCCCCAGGGTCTCACCCGGCGCGATCTCAAAACTCACGTCGTCCACCGCCTTGAGGACGGCGCCCCTGACGTCGAAGTGAACCTCCAGGTTTTTTACCTCTATGAGTGGTGGCATGATAATTCCATATTCCAGATTAATGATCATACAGCCAAGCACAAAGAACAGACACTTGTCATTGCGAGGAGCGTCGAGTGAGAACGAGGGTGACGCGGCAATCTCGTGGAGCACAGCGACCGAAGCAGTCTCGGTTTACTGAGATCGCCACGCTCCTTCCAGTCGCTCGCGATGACTGCGTGTTTTCCAAACTCCAACATCCTGCTTTTCTCGGAGCACTCCGCGTGCTCTGCAGTGAATTAACAATCCTTCGTCTAATCTCTAAGCCGCGGATCCAGCGCGTCCCTTAATCCGTCGCCGAGGAGGTTAAAACCCAGCACACCGAAAAGAATGGCGATGCCGGGAAAGGTCATCACCCACCATGCCCGCAGGATCATGGAACGCCCCATGGCGATCATGGCTCCCCATTCCGGGATGGGAGGCTGTGCACCCAGACCGAGGAAGCTCAGCCCGGCAGCGTCCAGGATGGCCGATCCGAAGCCAAGGGATGCCTGTACGATAATGGGCGCCAGGCAGTTGGGCAGTATGGCATTGAAGATGATTCGCCGGTTCCCGGCTCCCACTGCCCGTGCGGCCAGAACGTAATCCTTTTCATGTTCCTCAATGACAGATGCGCGCACGATGCGCGCAAAACGGGGGATGCTGATCACCCCGATGGCGATCATTGCATTGCGCAGACCAGGCCCGAGATAGGCCACGATGACGATGGCCAGCAGGATTCCCGGGAAGGCCAGAATGATGTCCATAACGCGCATGATCACGTTGTCAAGCCAGCCTCCGAAATATCCCGCGATGGCTCCGAAGATGGTCCCGAGAAGCACTGCTATGCCCACGCTGACCAGCCCCACCATGAGGGAGACACGGGCACCGTAGATGAGCCGGGACAGAATGTCGCGGCCCAGATCATCGGTGCCCAACAGGTTCCTGCTCGAGCCGCCTTCCTCCCAGACCGGGGGTATGAGTTGATCATAAAGGGCATTTTCCACGGGATCGTGGGGAGCCATCAGGGGTGCGAACAGGGCGCACAGCACGAAGATGGTAATTATGATCAGACCAGCCACGCCTGTCTTGTTCCTGAAAAGTTTCTCCAGTGTTTCGGGGTCTGTGAACCTGTTCAGAAGCCGGATCATATCGTTTGCCTACCTTACCGAGATCCTCGGGTTGATCACCACGTACAATATATCCACCAGGGTGTTGACGATCACAAAGACCGTGGCCACCATCATGGTGCCTCCCTGGATCACCATGTAATCCCGTTTGACCACACCCTCGAAGATCCACTTCCCCACACCCGGCCAGGCGAAGACGTGTTCAGTAAGGATCGCGCCCCCGAGGAGTATCCCGAACTGAAGACCCACCACGGTGACCACCGGGATCAGACTGTTGCGCAGGGCGTGTTTAAGCACAACCTTCATCTCACTCAGTCCCTTGGCTCGGGCTGTTTTGATGTAGTCCTGGCGCAGGACCTCGAGCATGGACGAGCGGGTCATTCGGGCAATGAT
>QIEJ01000256.1 GCA_003228585.1 Pseudomonadota bacterium | reverse complement strand
CGGTACAACTCGATGTTCCCGGACGCGGAGTGGGCTGACCTGGGAGGCCTCGTGCGGGAGGTCCGCGCTGTCAAATCCCCGTTTGAAATCGAAAGGATCCGCGCCGCCGGGATTCAGGTGGGCAAGGTGATGGAATTGGCTCTGGAGATATTGAGTGCCGGCATGCGGGAGGTAGATTTTGTCTCCCGGCTCGAAAGTCGCGCCAGGGAACTGGGCCACCAGGGGATCCTTCGGATGAGGGGGTTCAACCAGGAATTGTTTTACGGCCACATTTTGTCGGGAGAGCATTCTGCCCTGATCTCCCATCTCGACGCTCCCCTGGGAGGCAAAGGAATGAACCCCTCGGTGGCTCAGGGTGCCGGGTTCAGGACCATCGAAAAGGGTGACCCGGTCCTTGTGGATTTCGTGGGAAATGTGGGCGGGTATCTGATCGATCAGACAAGGTTTATGGTTATCGGTGAACCTGATGAAGAGCTTCGGGAAGGTTTCTCCCAGTCAAGGTCCATACAGGATGCAGTGGTTTCGGCCGCAAAAGCAGGCGTCACCTGGAGTTCGCTTTACGACATCGCGATCGAGACTGCTGGAGAGTTGGGCATCGAGGACAGGTTTCTTGGCCCACCTGGGGAACAGGTCCGATTCGTAGGCCATGGAGTTGGGCTCGAGGTTGATGAATTTCCCTTTCTGGCCCCCAGGTTTGAACAGAAGCTCCTCCCGGGCATGGTGTTTGCCCTCGAGCCAAAGATATTTCACCCGGGGAAGGGAGCTACCGGAATAGAGGACACCTACCTGGTCACCGATGATGGCACAGAGAGGCTGACGGTCACGGAACGGGATATTATTATTGTATAATCCTCAATACCCTCTTAAATTGCCCATTAAATTAATAAAATGGGGTTATGGAGGGTTTTTTCTTGACAATATTAAAACGGTGTTATAGGAATATTGTATACAATCGAATGTTGAAACGGCATCTGTGATTTTTCATGGCTTTTAAGGGGTTGTGGGATTATTTCCAAGCCCGTTTTTTTCCCAGGGTATTACAAACAAACAGGATCAACCGCCCAACGGGGGGGCAATCCAGACTCAGGGCCAGAGGCCAGGGCGCTGCGGTGGCCGCCTGTTCCCCGGTGGTTCCGGTGGTCCGGTGTCTTGCATTGCAAGAGGGAGGAGACAAAATAGCCATGCAGGTTAAGACGAAAATTCCAGACAGGAACAGCACGTATTTTCAGCCCGACATTGAGACTATGCCCGTAGAGAAACTCAAGGAGCTTCAGCTTGATCTTCTCAAAAAGCAGGTAAAGAACGTCTACGATAACAATCCTTATTTCAAGAAAGTCTATGATGACGCCGGTTTCAGTCCCGGTGATCTGAAAACCCTGGACGATATCACCAAGATCCCTTTCATGGAGAAGAGCACGGTCCGTGACGGATATCCCCTGAAGATCGTAACCGGGGATCAGGCAGATATGCGGCAGATGCACAGCACCTCGGGTACCACCGGTAAACCTGTTCTGATCTTCGCCAACGAGAAAGACATCGACCTCTGGGCCGACAGGAATGCCCGTGAACTGTGGATGGTCGGAGTTCGCCCCGGCGATATTTTCCTGAACTCCTTCGGCTATGGTCTGGCTACCGGCGGTTTCGGGTTTCACTACGGGGCTCAGAGGATGGGTGCTTGTCCCATTCCGCTGTCCGGCGGCCAGTCCGACAGGATGGTAGACATCCTCGTCGATCTGCCTGTCCATTCTTTCTGCGCCACACCTTCCTTTGCCCTCTACGTGGGGCAGAAGGCCCAGGAGAAGGGCTTTGACCTTGCCAAGGACTCAACGTGCAAGGTCAGCCTTCACGGTGCCGAGCCCTGGCCCTGGTCCACACGCGTCAAGATCGAGGAGCTGTTCGGAGTCAAGGCCTACGACGAGTTCGGAATGACCGAGTTCCTCGGGCCGGGAATGACCTGCGAGTGCACCGAGGCGAGCAAGGATATGCCCATCAGGATGCACATATGGTCCGATCACCTGCTGGCCGAGTGCATCAACCCTGAAACAGGTGAGCCTGTCGGCGATGGGGAGGACGGCGAGATGGTGTGGACCAATCTGGTCAACACGGGGACGCCCCTGATCCGCTTCAGAAGCAGGGATCTTGCGGCCATGACCTGGGAGACCTGCGGGTGCGGCCGGACCCATCCGAGAATGGCCGCCATCAAGGGCCGTTCCGACGACGCCGTCTCAATCAGCGGTCTCGTCGTGTTCCCGAGCCAGGTGGAGGAAGCTCTGGCACCGTTCCCCGAGATGGGAGCCAACTTCAGGATGATCATTGAGACCGACCAGAGAGGGATGGACCACTTCACCCTCAGGGTCGAGCTCAAGGATAAGGCTTACCTGAGCGATCAGGGCCTGGTGGATCGACTTAAGAACGAGATGAAGACCGCAGTCAAGGGCGTCACCGACGTGAATCCCAAGGTTGTGGATCTCATCGGTCCCGATGAACTGCCCCGTGCCACCGCCGGTGAGGGTAAGACCGCCAGTGCCCGGGTTGAAGACCGGAGGAAAAAATAACCGCCATGACGGTTATTCAAAGCAGCAAACACGAAAGCCAAACGGAAGGAGGTGTTAGTATGGAGCGAAAACGCATGAGGGCTCGGATTACCGAGGAAGACCTGCGTCTCTCTGAGCATGTTGAGCCCAAGGAGGCGATGGAAACCTGGCAGAAGATTATCGCTGCTGCCTGGGATATGACCATTGTCGCTGTTGCCTACAATGACATGCGGGTGCCGTTAAGAAGGGTGCCCGAGACTCTCGAGACCCTGGGAAAAGAGGTTCCCACGGTTAAGGAGGAGAAAACTCTGGATATTATCGAGGAAGAGATCAAGACCGGTATCCGGCATTTCTCCGACATCGTGGAAAAGGCCCAGGCGAGCAAGGAAGAGATGGAGAGAATCCTCCGCTCAACCTGGAACCAGAGGGTAAAGATCAAGACTTAACGGGGTTACTCCAACCCATTTCAAACTGGATAAGTTAGAAAGGAGAATAGGTTATGGCAGAGGCGACTATCCCCACTTTTATGCGGGGAAAAGAAAAGATCATGTCCCTCTCGGATGCGGTGAAGACATTCATCAAACCTGGCACCTGCATTTGCCCGGGCGGCTTCAGTTATACCAAGAAGCCCTTCGCCCTGGCTCGTGAGGTTATCCGCCAGGATATCAAGGACCTGTTTGTCACCATGAACGGCGGTGCCTCCATATGTGAGTTCTGGGCCGCTGCAGGTCTGGTGAAGCTTCTGGACACGACTTATATCGGCCTTGAGGGCATTCAGCCGGTTGCCTACAGTGTCCGCCGCTCCATTCAGGACGGGACCATTGACGTCGAGGATTACTCCAACTACGGCTACGGCCTGAGGACTGTTGCCGGGCGCTACGGCTGGCCCTTCGCGCCCCTGATGTCCGAGTTCGGAACCAGCTTCATGGACCACGACACCTTTGGCAAAATGGGCCTCAGAGGTAAGAAAGCTGACGGTTCCTGGATCCATCCGTCCATCGCCCCCGCACGAGCGGCGGTCATCGAGGATCCCTTCGACGGATGGGGACTGCGTCCCCACGCTTTCGAGGGAGGCGACGGGACGTCCAACAAGACCAACTTCCTGGAGCAGGTCCGCGAATCCACAGCCTACACCGGCAACAAGGGTGTGAAGGTCATCCTCGTTCCGCCCATCCTTCCAGAGGTCACCATCGTTCTGGCCCAGAGGGTCGGTGAACTAGGCACCACAAGGATCGAGGGTATCCTGGGTCCTGACGCCGAGCAGGCCATTTCGGCCAAGAACTGCATCGTTCAGACCGAGAAGGTCGTTACCGAGGAGGAGCTACGAGCTCAGCCCTACTCCAACAACATCGCCATGCAGTACGTCGACGCCATCGTCGAAGTTCCCTACGGCGGGTTCCCCGGCCAGGTGCCCTACTACTACGATTACGACTGGGATTTCTGGCGGTCCTACACCCAGATCAACCGCAAGGACAAGGCGGAGGTTAACGCATACATCAAGGATTGGGTCATGGAGGACGAGTGGACATTCCTGTCTACGCGCCCGGGTGACGGCTATCCGACTATTACCGGGACCTCAGGCTTGGAGAGGCTCTTCGAGCTGCGTGCCGACGCTATATACGGATACAAGCCAGGTCTGGCCAGGCCTCTGTAAGGGCTGCGGCTGAATCTTCTAGCCAATTGAGGAGGTAGAATATGGCTGTTATTAGAGCAACCGATCCCAAGGACTGGACTCACGTCGATGACACTGAGTACGAGGCCTACTGTAAAGAGAGAGGGATCGATCCTGAGAAGTATACCACTATGGAGCTCCTGTGCATCGCGGCGGCCCGGCAGACCTACGACTACTCGTTCATCTTCGCCGGCACCGGTCTTCCCATGATCGGGTGCATGATGGCTCAGCACACCTATGCCCCCAACGCCCTCATCATCATGGAGGCGGGCATCCTCGATCCGAAACTTATCGAGGTTCCCATTTCCGTGTCTGAGGCCCGGGGCGGCTATATGTGCTCCACGCTGTCCAACATGGCCGACACATTCGGGACCTTTGCCCAGCGCGGTTTCTGCACCTTCGGGATGCTGGGCGGAGCCGAGTGCGACAAGTACGGTAACCTTAACTCCACCGCCATGGGCGGCTACTATTCCAAGAGCGCCCGTGACGACGGCAAGACCGGCCCCACGGTCCGGTTCGCCGGCTCCGGCGGCGCAAACAACATCGCGTCCTACGCCGACGTCGGCCTCGCCATGATGGTGCAGGAGAAGAGACGCTTCCCAGAGGTGAACGAGTACATCACATCGGTCACCGGGTCCCGTGGACCCTTGGGAACGGAAGAGGACAGGTATCACAAAGGCCTGTTCAGAGGCGCTGGTACCACCATCGTTTCGGATCTTTGCATCTTCCGCAGCAGCCCGGAGACGGGTGAACTGGAGATGGCCGAGATCTATCCCGGCGTGGATGAGCAGCTGGTCAGGGAAAACGTCAGCTGGGAATTGAAGACCGCCAAGGACTTCCAGCCCTTCACCACCCCGACCCATGAAGAGATCAAGATCGCGCGGATGGTCTGCGACCCGAACAGGATCTACCTTGGTCGAAAGACCAAGAGGGATCTGGCAGCAGAGAAATAATTATTACCAGTGCGGGAGGGGGTTCCTCCCCCTCCCGCATCCTGTATTTCCAATAAAATTGGAAAAGGAGTGGGATCCTGCTTTTTTTACAAGCGCCGTGGCAGGAAAGCCGGAGAAGCAATCGCAGGACTGAGGAAACAGCACTCCGGACGGATCGATAAAGGAAAATTAACAGGGAGAGGCAGACATCGATGTTAGACGATTTCAACTACAAGATTGTGGAGTTCGAGAGAAAACTTTCTGCCGAAGAGATCCAGGAGAAGATGAAGAGTATGAAGGAAACTCCCGGCACATTCACGCCTCTTGGAGACCGAGGTGTCAGATGGAGCCCGGACAGCTGGGAACTGCCGACCATTTATTTTGCTGATGATGGAATAACGATCGAGATCGTGACCAAGGATCTTGATATGGGTGATGTGGAGGAATTCCTGTGCAACCTGGCGCAGGTTCTGGATTGTAAGATATTTGGAGAGCATCTGGAGTACTATTGACATCGTCGGTCATTAATTCGGGCACCCCGCGCGGGGTGCGTTGATTAGAGACTGCTAATTTGTTTATGCGGCTTCAATAAGAGCCCATCTGCAAGAGCCCATCTGCGGCGTTATCGGTTTTCGGAAATCCTCGATCCCGCCTTGGGCGGGAACTCCGGTTTCCTCAAACCTCTGGCCTTGCATCCGGACCCTTCTTGAGAGCCTTAAAAACTATACTCAGGGGACGCCTGAAATGAAAGATCGATTTACGACAAATCCTGTTGCGCACGATTACTGGAAAAAGGGCAACCAGCTTTTCGATGAGGGGAAGATTACCCCTTCCATCGAGTATTTCGAAAAAGCGATTAGACAGGATGGAAATTTCGCCGAAGCATACAACAGCATGGGAATAGCCTACTACGAGGTTAAGGACTACCGGAAAGCCCTTGAATGTTACAAGAGGGCGGTCCTGATAAAACCGAATTTCATGGAAGCCCTGAGCAACCTCGGGACATCCTTTCTTTTTCTGGGCCGCAACCCCGATGCTGTTATGGCTTTCGAAAAGGTTGTCGAGATGCAGCCCGATATGGCAGAAGCCCACAATAACCTGGGCCTGGCCTATGAGCAGATGGAACGCACTGATGACGCCGTCAGATCCTACAAGAGGTTCAAGGAGCTGTGGAAGGGGACGAGACGCTATCTTCACGCGGCTCAGGAGAGAATCGACAGACTGGAGAAGGGCAGGAAGTCGGGTATCAATGAACCTTTCAGGACGGCGTCCAAACTAGAATAATCGGATTCCCAGCGATGGGAAGGGGGATGTCCCTCTAGCTTGCCCCCCCTCCTGGAGGGGCATCCCCATGTTTTTTTTTTGGGATACCAATACTTGACAGTGTCGCAAAAAGTCCAGGCGGGACTTTTTGCTCCTCGGAAAGCGAAAAGCGTGGTTTTCGCTTTCCTTACAAAACTAATGACCTGCATCATCAGCTATTGATTTGGGCACCCTGTGCCCGGTGCGTTGATGACTTTATGCGAAGTCATCAATGCTTCGGTCTGGTTACAGAGGCATCGGATTATATTTTGAGAGAGTGGACCAGTAGGGATATTGGATGATCAAGCGAAAGAAAAGTGATTACATCATCCATTCTGTCGACCATGCTTTCGATGTTCTGGAGGCTTTCCGCACCAGCGAACCGGAACTGGGCGTTACTCAACTGGCTAAACTGCTGAACCTGCACAAGAATAACGTGTTCAGAATTCTGGCCACGTTGGAGAACCGTGGCTACGTTGAGCAGAACGCCAAGACAGGGAACTACCGGCTGGGGCTAAAGGCTTTCGAGGCCGGGCAGGCGTATTTACGCCACACAAATCTGCTGTCGGTAGCTCATCCCGCGATGGTCACCCTCACCGGCGAACTGATGGAGAACGCCTATCTCTCGGTCCTGAGGGGTGATTATGTCTTTTACCTGGATGAGGTCATTGCGGATCAGAAGATCCAGGTCGTATCGAGGCTAGGCACCCGTGTGTCTTCTCATTGCACGGCAACAGGCAAGGTGTTTCTCGCTTTTATCGAAAAGGAACAGTGCGATGCGATCCTGAAACAACTTGAGTTGGAGAAGATGACTCCCAACACTATCACCGACCTGAGTACTTTGCAGAAAGAACTGGCGTCTGTCTCCGAAACCGGTTTTGCAGTGGACCGGGAGGAGTGGACTCCGGGATTAAAATGTGTTGCCGCTCCCATAAGGGATTATTACGGCAAAGTCCAGGGGGCCATATCGGTGAGCGGCCCGGCGGACAGGATGTCCGACAGCAGGATCAAAAAAGAAATTGTGCCGGCGGTTCAGATACAGGCCATGGAAGCCTCAAAAAAGCTGGGGTATCTTATCGGGAAAACGGAAGAGTAGGTGTTTGTCACTGCGAGGAACGACGAAGGAGTGACGTGGCAGTCTCGTGCTTCTGAGATCGCCACACTCCCACATGATTCAGGTCTCTCGCGATGATGACAATCGCCCTCACACCCTTTCGCCCTCACGCCCTCCCGCCCTGATTTTCCTCCTGACTACTGAACGGCGCCTCACGGCGCATCCAAACCGTTCCTTGACTTCTCCCGGTCTCATCAATACAATCCTGTTTTATTTTTTACACATGGAGTTTTATCGGTCGCGGGGCGTGCCCTTTTGTCTGGAGGAGCTGATGGCTCAGACGAAAAGAAAAAAGTCGGATTATATTATCCAATCGGTTGACCACGCGCTGGATGTCCTGGAAGGGTTTCACGGGGAGGAGGACGAACTTGGCATTACCGAACTCAGCCGAAGGCTGAAACTCCACAAGAACAACATCTTTCGAATCCTCGCCACTCTGGAGAGCAGAGGGTATGTGGAACAGAACCAGTCCACAGACAACTATCGGCTGGGTCTCAGGTCCCTCGAACTGGGCCAGAACTACATACGACATACCGGTTTGCTTCGGGTGGCCCGGCCGGTGATGGAGGAATTGAGCAGGAAGGTCAATGAGAACGTATACATCGGGATCCTGAAAGAAAAGTACGCATTTTACCTGGATGTGGTGGAGTCGTCCCACACAGTGAGGGTGCTCTCCCGGGTCGGCTGCAGGGTCCCTACGTACTGTGCGGCTATCGGTAAGGCGCAGCTTGCCTACGAATCAATGGAAAACATCATGAACGTCCTGGGCCGGAAGGAACTGAAGAAGTTTACCAGGAACACCATTTCCAATCGCGACAGGATGCTCGAGCATCTGATGCTGGTTAAAGAGATGGGATATGCCGTGGACGATGAGGAGTGGGACGAAGGAGTACGTTGTGTTGGCGCTCCCATCATGGATTACACCCGGAAGGTTGTGGGGGCCTTGTCAATATCGGCTCCCTCAGTCAGGATGACACTGGACAAGATCAAAAAGGATTATGTGCCTCTCATAAAGGATGCCTCTGCTCAGATCTCAACGGACCTGGGTTACAAGGCCCTCGATGATGGGAATGCGGAGTAGAAAGAGGCAGGCAGGGAGGTGGATATGATAGAAAAGATGAGGTTGAACAGATCGGATCTCGTGCTTCTCATTGTGGATGTCCAGGAGAGGCTCGCCAGAGTGATGGACAGACGCGAGCAGGTCCAGAGCAGCATTGTGGTTCTGATACGGCTGGCAAAGCTAATGGATATCCCCATAGTCCTGACCCAGCAGTACACGAAGGGACTTGGTCCCACAGTCCAGGCCATTGCCTCGGAACTCGAGGGTGTCGATCCTGTTGAGAAGATCCACTTTTCCTGCTGCGGTGAGGAGAACTTCACCAGACAGATGGATGCCCTTGGCCGCAAGACAGTAATTCTGACGGGCATGGAATCACACATCTGTGTTTTGCAGACCGCTCTGGATCTTCTTGATATGGGTTACAATATCCATGTTCCGTGGGATTCCGTCTGCTCCAGGTCCGACGGAAACCGGGACCGTGCCCTCCGCTCTATGGAGAGGGCCGGCGCGGTTATCACTTCCTCCGAAACTGCTGTGTTCCAGGTTCTGGGTTGCGCCGGTACCCCCGAGTTCAAACAAATCTCGGCTTTGTTGAGGTAGAAAGCCTACCTGTATGAGTTCACACATCCTGACCGACAGCTCCGGTAAAAAGGTCATTTTCTCCGGTAACGAAGCCGTCGCCCGAGGCTGCATCGAATCCGGCGTGTCTTTTGTAACGGGATATCCCGGTACTCCCACTACTCCTGTCATCGAGATCCTGAACAGGGAAAAGGCGGGCCTGAAGGCCCGATGGGCCATAAATGAGAAGGTGGCCATCGACACTGCGGCCGGTCACTCCTGGGCCGGGTTGAGAACCCTGGTGACCATGAAGATGTCCGGCCTGAACGTAGCGTCGGACACAGTCCTCTCCGTAGCGGCATCTGGTACCGTCGGTGGTCTGGTCATCTATGTCGGCGATGATCCCAATGTCTATTACGGGATGGTGGAGCAGGATTCCCGCTACTACGCGCTGCTGGCATCAGCTCCCATGCTTGTCCCCGCGAATCCGCAGGAGGTGCTCGATTTTACCAATTACGCATTTGATCTGTCCGAGAGGATCGGCGGCCCCGTTTTTCTTCGCAGCACAACGGTTCTGTCCAACACCTATGGCAGAGTGGCTCTGGGGGAGATCCGCAGGCTGAGGCAGAAGGCATATTTCACCATCGATATCGACAAATACACCAAAGCCGGCTCCATCAGATGCAAACAACAACATGAGGATGCCCTGCGGAGGGTCCGCGAGGCTGAGGACCTCACCGAGGATCTGAACATCCTGACGAAGACAGGCAGCAAGGTGGGAGTTATTGCATCTTCACTGGCGTGGGATTATCTTGAGGAGGTCCTGGAAAAACACGATCTTGATCTGACCAGGCTCAAGGTGTCGACGGCTCATCCCGCACCCAGGGGAAAGATAAGGCGTCTTCTGGAAACCGTGGAAAAGGTCCTGGTCCTGGAGGAACTCGAACCGATCATTGAGTCCACCGTCCATTCGGAGGTCTCAAGGTTGGAGAACCGCCCTTTGGTCTTCGGTAAGGATGACGGACTGGTTCCAAGGGTTGGAGATCTGTCCCCCGATCAGGTCCGCGAATATCTGTCTGTTCCTTTAGGAGTGGAACTCAGATCCTATCCGGCAATCGAGGTTGATGATAATATTGAGGCCATGAAGGTCCAGCGGCTGCTGACCTTCTGTGCGGGCTGTCCACACCGGAATTCCTACTACGCTCTTATCGAGGCCATGAAAGATCTCGGACTTGATCCGGGCAAGACGGTTGTAACGGGCGACATAGGCTGCACGATACTGGGGATGAATGAACCGTTCAACATCTGCTGGACAGAGGTCACCATGGGTAACAGCATCGGGCTGGCCACCGGCTTCCTCGAGGCGGGAATGAAAAAACCCGTCGTGGCGACCCTGGGCGACGGGACTTTCTACCACGCTGCTATCCCTGCCATTCTGGATGCCGTTACCACCGAACAGGACCTTCCCGTCATCATTCTGGACAACAACTGGGCGGCCATGACGGGGTATCAGGATACCTTCGGCACAATAAACGGTGCCAATGTCCGGATTCCCATTGAGAAGGTGGCCAAGGGCATTGGGGCCCGGTCCGTCAAGGTGGTCAACCCTTACCGGATCGGGAAAACGGTAAGGGCCTTCAAGAGTGTGCTCACCGCATCAGGCGTGAACGTCCTGGTCCTCAGGGCTCCCTGTGTGGCCAAACAGGCCAGGAAGTGGGATCTGGGTGTACAGGTCAACAAGGGCAGATGTCCCGGTTTCGAGGGATGCGACAGGACCTGTATCGAGGCCCTGGCCTGTCCCGCCATCGTCAGGGATGGTGACCAGGTCAAGGTGGCTTCCGAAACCTGCATGAGTTGCGGGCTTTGCATCCATTATTGCCCCGACAAAGCGGTTCAGAGGAATTTCTTCAAACTGAAGAGGAAGAGCGTTGGAATTTAACATCGTCGCCGCTGGGATCGGCGGGCAGGGGATCGTTCTCTTCTCGGAGGTCCTGTCAAAAGCCATGCTCGCAGAGGGCATGAACGCGAGTTTCTATGTCCATTCAGGGCTGGCGCAGCTGGGGGGATCCGTAAGGAGCCATATCCGGTCGGGAGGACGTATCTGTCCAAAGATCTCCCACGGTTGCGCTGACATTATTCTCTCCCTGGAAATGGCCGAGATCCTCCACGCGGTCCCCTATGTGAAAAGGGAGGGGACGGTCATTATAAGTGAGGCGATGCGTATACCCTATCACTCAGCCATGGATCCGAGCAGATATCCCACCAAAGAAACGTTGGACAAGCTTTTCCAGGATGCCCGAATCAAGGCCGTCTTCATTCCGTCGGAAGATATAGCGCGGAATGCTGGACACGTCCAGACGGCTAACATCGTTATGCTCGGGGCCCTTGTGGCGACCTCCAACGTCGTGGAGACCGAGAGCGTGGTCACGGTCATCGGCAGCTGCATGGACCAGAATGCACAGGTCAACGTAGAGGCATTCTGGAAGGGGTATGAGTTTATCACCGGACAGGACTACGTCTAGACTCTGGAATCCGTATCTGTTACCTTTATTGCATACCTTTATTGAAAACCTGATTTTCTGCTATAATCACTGAAATTATCCAAATCCCAGCTCAAGGGAGGCTCTCATGAGAAGGTTTTGGGGAAGTGGCGTTCGTGGGATTCTGCTTTCTTGCCGGGTTCCGAAGCGCGGACCCTGGGGCTGCGTTATTGCTGTTCGGAGGTCGCGATGTCACTGAAGGATATGTTTGAAAGACTGGAAGAGAAGAACCGCGAGGCCGAGATCGGCGGGGGCGAGAAACGCATCGCCAGGCAGCACGAGGCCGGCAAGCTGACCGCCCGGGAGAGGATCAACCTCTTCCTCGATGAGGGAAGCTTCGTGGAGATGGACAAATTCGTCACCCACCGCTGTATCGACTTTGGAATGGACAAGCAGAAGATTCCGGGAGACGGGATCATCACCGGTTTCGGTACGGTTGACGGACGGAGGCTTTACGTCTTCGCTCAGGACTTCACGGTCTTCGGGGGTTCCCTCAGCGGTGCTTACGCTGAGAAGGTGGTGAAGGTCATGGATCTTGCCATGAAGCACGGAGTCCCGATTGTCGGATTCAATGATTCAGGGGGCGCCAGGATTCAGGAGGGTGTCGTCAGCCTGGGCGGCTATGCGGACATCTTCCTGAGAAACACCCTGGCCTCCGGAGTGGTGCCTCAGATCTCCCTCATCATGGGGCCCTGTGCCGGCGGTGCCGTCTACAGTCCCGCCATCACCGATTTTATCGTCATGGTGAAGAACACCAGCTATATGTTCATCACCGGTCCCGAGGTCATCAAGGCTGTGACCCATGAAGAGGTGACCAAGGAGGAGTTGGGCGGTGCGGTGACCCATGCCACCAGGAGCGGTGTCTGCCATCTGGCCGCCGAAGACGAGAAATCCGCCCTGGGCCTGGTCAGAGAGCTGCTCTCCTTCATCCCTTCGAACAACGCCGAAGATCCACCTTTTACACCTACAGACGATGACCCTCTGAGGGAGGACGAATCACTCAACGAGGTTGTCCCCGATGATCCCAACCGGCCCTACGACATCAAGCGGATCATCACCAGCATCGCCGATGACAGCTACTTTTTTGAGATCCAGGAGCATTATGCCCCCAATATAGTCATCGGTTTCATGCGCCTTGGCGGACACTCTGTGGGTGTCGTGGCCAACCAGCCTGCACACCTGGCCGGATGTCTGGATATCGACGCATCCATCAAGGGAGCGCGTTTCGTCCGGTTCTGCGACGCCTTCAATATCCCGCTCATTGTCCTCGAGGACGTTCCCGGTTTCCTGCCGGGGCTGGATCAGGAATACGGCGGTATAATCACTCACGGCGCCAAACTCCTGTATGCTTTCTGCGAAGCCACCGTTCCCAAACTCACTGTCATCACCAGAAAGGCTTACGGCGGCGCTTACTGCGTCATGAACTCCAAACACATCCGGGCCGATTTCAACTTCGCCTACCCCACGGCCGAGATCGCCGTCATGGGGCCGGACGGTGCTGTCAATATCATCTTCAGGAACCAGCTGAAAGAGGCCGACGATACTGTGGCCCAGAAAAAAGAGCTTGTGGATGACTTCCGTCAGACCTTCGCCAATCCGTACAAAGCCGCGGAACTTGGATACGTCGACGAGGTGATCATACCCCGGCAGACGAGGCCCAGGCTGATCCGGGCCCTCCAGATGGCCTTGTCCAAGCGGGATGAAAACCCGCCGAGGAAGCACGGGAACATCCCGCTTTAATGGAATTTCATATTCCACATTTGAGATTCCAAATTGGGGCGTAAGCAGAGAATTGACATTCTGGAATCTGGAATTTGAAATCTGGAATTACTTTCGGAGGTAGAGATGTTCAAGAAAGTGTTGATCGCCAACAGGGGCGAGATCGCCGTTCGGCTCATCCGGGCATGCCGGGAGCTGGATATCCCCACAGTGGCTGTCTACTCGGAGGCGGACCGCAACGCCCTGCACGTCAGATGCGCCGACGAGGCCTACTGCGTTGGGCCCCCACCTTCGGTCGAGAGCTACCTGGTCATGGACCGGATCGTGGATGTGGCCAAAAGATCAGGCGCGGATGGCATCCACCCCGGCTACGGTTTCCTGGCGGAAAATCCGGTATTCGCAAAGATGTGCGAGGATAACGGGATAACCTTCATCGGTCCCTCGCCCGCGGCCATCGAGATGATGGGGCACAAGACGGTGGCACGTGAGACCATGCAGAAGGCAAACGTCCCGGTTGTCCCGGGAACGGAGCTTCTTGACGACGATGACCTTGCCAGAAGCGCCGTCGAGATCGGTTTCCCTGTGATGGTCAAAGCCGCCGCCGGCGGCGGCGGCAAGGGGATGCGCATCGTCCACGAACAGAAACAGACTGAGGAGGCCATCCGCGCGGCCCGTTCCGAGGCAAAATCATCCTTCGGTGACGATGCCGTCTTCATTGAGAAATACGTGGAGGAGCCGAGGCATATCGAGTTTCAGATCCTCGCGGACCGCCACGGAAACGTCATCCACCTGTTCGAAAGGGAGTGCTCTATCCAGAGGCGGCACCAGAAGGTCATCGAGGAGGCGCCCTCCATGGCGGTGGACGAGGACCTGCGGATGAGAATGGGAGAGGCGGCGGTCAGTGCCGCCAGGGCGGCCGGGTACTGGAGCGCGGGGACAGTGGAGTTTCTGGTGGACAAGCACAGAAACTTCTTTTTCCTCGAGATGAACACGCGCCTGCAGGTGGAGCATCCAGTGACGGAGATGATCACCGGTGTTGACATCGCCAAGGAGATGTTCCGCATCGCTTCCGGGGAAAAGCTGTCCATCAGGCAGGAGGACGTCACCATGAACGGGTGGGCCCTGGAGTGCCGCATCTACGCCGAGGACCCCTTCAACAACTTCCTGCCGTCTCCGGGTGTCATCCAGACCCTGAGGGTTCCCGGTGGTCCGGGGGTACGGGATGACTCGGGTGTCTACGCGGGGTACGAGGTCCCCCTGTACTACGATCCCATGATCTCCAAGCTGTGCACGTGGGGCCGGTCCAGGGAGGAGGCCATCGACCGGATGAAGCGAGCCCTTGGCGAGTACGTGATCAAGGGAATCAAGACCACCATCCCGTTCCACCTGAAGGTGATGAGCAACGAACACTTCCTGGCGGGAGACATCACAACGAGCTTTATCGGTGACAAGTTCATCCTCGAGACCGGCGAACACGGCGAGGGTCTCAGGGACGTTTCCCTGGTGACCGCTGCTCTTCAGATGGGCAGGCGCACCCGGGAAGGTGTCAGCGTCTCCGGCCAGAGGGACAAGGGTATGGACGCCTGGAGGATGATGGGGAGGAGGTCGAGATGGGTTATGTAGCGGTCGTGGGCGGCGAGCATATCCCTGTCGATGTCTTCCGGAACCCGGACGGGGAACTGGTGGTGAAGGTCGAGGACAGGGAATACGTTGTGGACGCGCGGTGGACGCAGTTGGACCTCCTTTCCCTGATTATCGACGGACGGTCCTATCAGGTGGATATCCACAGTGAGAAAGACAGCCACCGGGTCCTGGTGGAGGGGGAACATTTCGACTTTGAACTCTTCGATGAGCGCAAGGCCCTGCTCAAGAGCGCGGCAGGGCTCGGCGTGGAGGGGATCCAGGAGATCAGGACATCCATGCCCGGCAAGATTGTTATAGTCCTGGTGGCCGAGGGGGATGAGGTCCAGGAGGGGGACGGCCTGGTCATCGTGGAGGCCATGAAGATGGAGAACGAGATGAAGTCACCCATGGCTGGAACCATCACAAAGGTTGGGGTTGTGGAAGGGGAGACCGTTGAGGGTGGTGCGCTTCTGGTTGTTGTGGAGTAAAATTATGCGGTGCGCGATAATCCCGCCCACGGCGGGAAGAGGAGAGGTAGAGAAAACGATTGTCATCGCGAGGACCAGCGGGACGAAGCGATCTCAGCAAGCTGAGACTGCCGCAGTCGCTTGTTTTGCTCTCCGAGATTGCCACGTCACTCTCGTCCCCCTCGATGTTCCTCGCAATGACACCGTTTCGCTCCTTCCAAAATCTGGTTTTCCTCTGTGACCTCTGTGGTTCAAAAGGATTATCTGTCATGAGTCAGGATATGAAAAGGCAACGGCAGCGTTGGGAAAAGGAAACATACCGTCCGGCGGTGGAGAAACGGCCAGAGAGGAAGGACGAGTTTACCACCATCTCGGGTTCGACAGTGAGGAATCTCTATACTCCGGAGGACGTCGAGGGGCTGGATTACACTGCTGATCTGGGTTTTCCGGGCGAGTATCCGTTTACCAGGGGTGTTCGGCCTTCCATGTACCGGGGGCAGTTCTGGACCATGCGCCAGTACGCCGGTTTCGGGACCGCCGAGGAATCCAATAAGCGGTACCGGTATCTTCTGGATCACGGCCAGACGGGCCTGTCCGTTGCTTTCGATCTCCCGACGCAGATGGGCTACGATTCGGACCATCCAATGTCCGAGGGGGAGGTGGGCCGTGTGGGCGTGGCAATCGATTCGATCGAGGACATCCAGACCCTTTTCAAGGATATCCCCCTGGACAAGGTGAGCACCTCCATGACCATCAACTCCACGGCCGCGGTGCTGCTCTCCCTCTACGCCGAGGCCGGCCGGTTGACCGGTGTCGACGCAGACAAGCTGCGCGGGACCATCCAGAACGATGTGCTCAAGGAGTACATCGCCCGGGGGACCTATATCTTCCCGCCCGCCCCGTCCATGCGCCTGATCACGGACATCTTCGCCTACTGCAGCGACCGGATGCCGCAGTTTAACACCATCAGCATCAGCGGGTACCACATGAGGGAGGCCGGCTCCACGGCGGCCCAGGAGGTGGCCTTCACCCTGGCCGACGGCATCGCCTACGTTCAGGCCGCGGTTGACAGTGGCCTTGACGTGGATCTGTTCGCCTCGCGCCTGTCCTTCTTCTTCAATGTGCACAACGATTTTTTAGAGGAGATCGCCAAGTTCAGGGCCGCGCGCCGGCTGTGGGCCGATGTGATGAAAAACCGGTTCGGGGCCAAAAAGCCTGTCTCCTGGATGCTCCGTTTTCACACACAGACGGCGGGATGTTCCCTCACCGCCCAACAGCCGGAAAACAACGTGGTCCGGGTTGCCATTCAGGCCCTGGCAGCGGTCCTAGGCGGCACACAGTCCCTGCACACCAACTCCAGGGATGAGGCCCTCGCCCTCCCCACGGAGGAATCGGTCCGTATAGCCCTGAGGACCCAGCAGCTCATCGCCCACGAGAGCGGAGTAACCAGCACAGTGGATCCTTTCGCGGGTTCCTATGCCATTGAGGCCCTCACCGGGAAGATCGAAGGCGAGGCGCGCGACTATATCGAGCGGATTGACGGGATAGGGGGCGCCGTCCGCGCCATCGAAGCGGGCTACCAGCAGAAGGAGATCGAGGAGTCGGCCTACAGGTACCAGATGGAGGTCGAGTCTGGCGACAGGATCGTTGTGGGCGTCAACGAGTTCACCGTCCAGGAGGAAGAATTCGGCGGTAAACTTCTGAAGGTGGACACGGAGGTGGAAAAGGCCCAGGTCGAGAGGCTCAGGGCCCTTAAAACCAGGCGCGGCAATGCCCGGGTATGCCCGGGTCCAGCAGTGTCTCACCGCGCTGGAGGACGCCGCCCGGGGCGAGGACAACCTGATGCCCGTCATCCGCGAGGCGGTGGCCGTTTATGCCACGCTGGGGGAGATCAGCGATTCTTTGCGGAAGGTTTTCGGGGTTTACAAGCCGAACTGAGATTGAACCACAGAGAGCACAGAGTACACAGAGAAAAACTAAAATTTTGCGAATTTTCGAGTTTTAATTTTGAATACTATTTATCCTTGTTTTCAAAAGGTCTAGGATAGAAAACACACTTTACGGATTGAACGATTTTAACCCCTGGTTGTCCTCTGTGACCTCTGTGGCCTCTGTGGTGAAAGGAACCTGCTATGAACAAGCCGACCCTCGACCACATCGGTATCGCCGTTGAGGACCTGGACGCGGCCATTGATCTGTACCGGGAAAAGCTCGGTTTCGTTGTCGAGGCCATAGAGGAAGTTCCCGGGTTTGGAGTGAAGGTGGCCTTCCTTCCCCTGGGGGAGGGGAAGGTGGAGCTCGTTCAGCCGGTGTCCGGCGACAGCGCCATGTCAAAGTTCCTGGAGAAAAGGGGCCCCGGTTTTCATCACCTGTGCTTCCGCGTCGAGGACATCAGGGCGGAGCTCGTCCGTCTGGAGGCAGCCGGTGTGCAGCTCGTGGACAGGGAACCGAGGGAGGGCGCCCACGGCACCCTGGTGGCGTTCCTGCACCCGAAGAGCACCGGGGGGGTGCTTATTGAACTGGCTGAGAAAAAGTAATCAATAATCTAATCCAAAATCCAACATCCAAGACCCAAAATAATATTCCAAATTACACATAGGGCGATGTCATTACGAGGAGGTCAATACAATTGGCCGACGTGGTAATCTCAGGGAGCAGCGCGACCGAGGAAGTCTCATATTTCGAGATTGCTTCACTAGCCAAACGGTTCGCAATGACATCTAATTTTCCTCCATCTTCCCTCCCATCCTTTCCAGCATATCCAAATTCAGTGTAAAAAGCAGATTCGCTTCATCCTCGGGTGACTCCTTCATCTGTTTTCCCTGTGTCCTCCGAGTTCTCTGTGTTAGAATTTTACTGACTCCTGACTCCTGACTCCTGACTCCTGAAAAAGGAGTGATTAGTGTTACACGATCGCCAGTACTTCAACCCCGAGATAGAGACCCTGCCGCAGGAGAGCCTCAAGGCCCTGCAGGCCGACATGCTCAGAGACGTCGTGGACCGCGCCTACCGGAAGAGCCCCTTCTACAGGGACCTGTACCGCAAGGCCGGTATTGTCCCCCGGGACATCAAGACCCTTG
>QIEJ01000011.1 GCA_003228585.1 Pseudomonadota bacterium | reverse complement strand
CTCTCCTTCCTGCCCGGTCGTCCCCATACCCGGGAGCTCGCCGAGGAAGCCTATAGCAGAGGTAAAACGATCCTTCTCCACCTTCCCATGGAACCGGAAGGGTATCCGGGAATTGACCCAGGCCATGGAGCTGTTCTGGTGGCACAAAAGCCCGGAGAGATAGACAAAATTCTGAAGGAAAACCTCGAAGAAGTTCCCCATGCGGTTGGATTGAACAACCATATGGGATCTAAAGCCACTTCGGATGAACGGGTAATGTCCAATGTCCTGGAGTTCGCCAGAGAGAGAGGCCTTATCTTCGTGGACAGCCGCACAACACCGGAGACTGTAGGCTATCGGATCGCTCTGGACATGGGCATACCTGCTTTGGAAAGGGATGTTTTTCTTGATAACAACAGGGACCCGATCTCCATAGAGGAAAAAGCCGTCGAGCTCCTGGACCTGGCTGATTCCAGAGGTTGGGCTATCGGCATTGGACATCCCTACCCTGAGACCGCAAGAGCCCTTGAGTGGATGGCAGAAGAAGCCCGACGCAGAGGGATCCATTGGACAACCCTTGAGGAGATCCTGACATATGCTGACCCTGGGAATTGAGACGTCCTGCGATGACACTGCCGCGGCGGTGGTCCGTGATGGCCATGAGGTGCTCTCTTCCATCGTTTCGACACAGGATCAGATTCACTCACCATTCGGAGGCATTGTCCCTGAAATGGCCTCACGCAGCCATCTGGAAAAGATCGACAACGTTGTGACCCAAGCCATAGACAAAGCTGGCCTCACCCTGTCCGAGATAGACCTTGTCGCGGTCACAGCCGGCCCCGGACTCATCGGGTCCCTCCTGGTTGGCCTGTCCTTTGCCAAGGGCCTGTCTTTTGCCACGGGACTACCTTTGGTGCCTGTTGACCACATCCAGGGTCACTTGATGACACTGGACCTGGCTGGCGGAACACCTTTTCCTTCTGTCGCGCTGGTGGCATCGGGAGGGCACACGACTCTTTTTGAGCTCAGGTCACCTGATTCCATTCACATTGTCGGCACTACTCTCGATGACGCAGCAGGTGAGGCCCTAGACAAGGCTGCCAAACTCCTCGGTCTGGGCTTTCCCGGCGGCCCGGCCATTGAGGAGGCAGCTCAGACAGGTGACCCCGAAGCTCTGGCCCTTCCAAGGCCATTGATGCAATCAGGAAATCTCGATTTTTCCTTCAGCGGCCTGAAAACAGCTTTGTTCACCTATTTGCAGCGGCATGGGTATCTCGACCGGACAACGGCCGGACAACCCCGTTTGCCTCTTTCCACTGCCGATCTGGCTGCGTCATATCTGGAGGCTGTAGTGGATGTTCTTGTGTCAAAATGCCGAAATGCGGTAAAATTTTGTGACGTGCCACACCTCGTCGTTGTCGGCGGAGTGGCAAGGAACGGTCATCTGAGAAAAAAAATGGGGGCAGCAGGATCCAGGGACGGTTTTCAGGTCCATTTTCCCCCTCCATCACTGTGTACGGATAACGCGGCGATGGTTGCGGCAATGGGCCACAGAACGCGTAATAAGGCACTCACCGATGTTTTTGATCTCAACGCCTATTCCACAAAATCGCTCCGAACCAGAGGTCCGCGAAGGAAGGGACATTAGGGCATGAAAAACCTCCTTCCATCCATTCTTCTGATCACAGCTCTGACCGCCTGCGCGACGGTTTCAACAACCCGGGAACCGGGAAACTTGCCGGAAGGTCATCCATCCCAGGCCCGGGAACCAGGTACTGTTGTAGTTCAACCCGAGCCCGACAGACAGGCTGAAGCCTATTCCAGCTTTATACAGGGAACCATTTCCTCGAGGGCCGGCCGGGATGAGGAGGCAATCCGCCATTTCGAGAATGCTGCCGATCTCGATCCGGATTCTGAGGTCATCCTCATGGAGCTGCTCAATCGCTATCTGGATGCGGGAAGAAAAACCGATGCGGAACAAACAGCCGTCAGCATTCTCAAACTTAAACCTGACCTGCCTGACATTCAGATCATCATGGCCAGGATAAATGAAGAAAATGGAAACCTTGAAACAGCGGCACAGCATCTGGAAAAGGCCATTGAGCTTGATCCTGAGAGAGCCAACATCTACATCATGCTGGCGGATGTCTACAACAGGATAGACAGGACCGATGAGGCCATTGAGATCCTGAAGCGCATCACGGACAACGAGGAACACGGACCGGTTGCATATTACTATCTGGCACGAATCTACGCCAGGCTTGACCGACCGGAAGATTCCCTTGATGCCCTGGAGAAGGCCATTGAGTTAAAGCCTTCCTTTATTTCGGCCATCAGTGATCTGGGTAAATTCTATGAGAAGCAGGACAGGACCGATGACGCAATCGCCTTGTATCGAAGTTACCTGGAGAGAAACAGTAACGAGACAGCCGTCCGGGAACTCCTGGTGCGCACCCTCATCAAGGAGGAGCGATACGAGGAGGCGAAAAAAGAGTTGCAGGTTATTCTCGATCAGGAGCCAGAGAACCTGAACGGCCTGCTCATGATGGGCATGGTCGAGGCGGGAACCGGTAATTACGGGGCGGCTCTTGAGTTATTCGCAAGAGTGAGGGAATCCTCACCCAAAAATTACCAGATCACCATGCAGATGGGATCCCTCCAGAGAGAACTTGCGCTTTATGAGGAAGCGACAAAAACTTTTCAGGATGCAGCCGATCTTCAGCCGGATCAGTTTGAACCTCACCTGTACCTTGCCGTGATATACAATGCCGTCGACAAACCGGAAGAGGCTCTTGACAGTCTCAAGACCGCACTTTCTCTGGAACCTGACCGCACATCCATCAGAACGTTCATGGCTCAGATATTAACCGACATGGAAAAATACGACGATGCCATTGCTGTCCTCGAGGAAGGTCTGGAGAATAACACCGACGACCCGGCCCTCCTTTACCAGCTCGGTATCGTGTTTGACCGCAGCGGCAGGTTCTCCCGGACGGAGAAGATCATGCAGCGTATTATGGAGGTTGACCCGTCCCATTATGACGCCATGAACTATCTGGGCTACTCCTGGGCCGACAGAGGGATAAGGCTGGAAGATGCCCTCGTCCTCGTGAGAAAAGCCCTGGGAATCAAACCGGATGCTCCATATATCATTGACAGTTTAGGCTGGATCTATTACCAGATGGGCCACTATCAGGAAGCCCTCGAGAAAATACTGGAGGCCGAAAAATTGATGCCCGATGATCCAACGATTCTGGAACATCTCGGTGACACGTATAATAAACTTGGAAATCAGGAAAAAGCCGAGGGCTACTGGAGACGGGCCCTGGAAGGCGACCCGGAAAATCAGCGGATCATGGACAAGCTCCGGTGATCAGGCATCATAACAGATAGCCCATGAGGATCTGTATAAAGCCGCTCCATACGTTTGCCCTGGTTGCGCTCATCCTTCTGTCAGCTTGCGCAGCACCACGCAAGATCAGACATGTCAGATCCATCGACCCTTCTCCCTACATCAACATCCTCAAAGAGCGGAGCAGCCTTGCCGGAGGTTTTGCAACGACTATGCATATGGATTTCAGGGGGGAGGGGGGGGATTTTCAGGGAAAAGCTTACCTTCTGATAGCCTATCATAAGATGTTTCGCCTGGAGGTGCCCGGCTGGATGGGAAGCACTCTCCTGGTAATGGTCAACAACGGGGAAAATGTGTGGGCCTACTATCCTGAAGAGGGGACCTCGTACCGCTCCTCGGTCCAGGGACTGTCCATCACCCCTTATCTTCCCTTCCCGCTCCCCATGGATCCGGCACTGATCCCGCTCCTCATTACGGGAGCCCTTCCCGACGATGTTGAGTTCCGGTCGGCAAGTGCATATGAACTGGAATCAGGAAGGGCCGTCCTCTACCTTGAAAAACCCGGTGTGGAGACACTGCGATACATTTTCAGCCACGGCGAAACACCTCATCTGGCAGAGCTCAGGGCTGACCTTCGCAACGGTACATTTACCCTGATCAATTCTCAGGATACTCCTCACCTTCCAACAGAGTTCCGGTTCAGATCGGCCAAAGGAGAACTGAAGGTAAAGCTCAAAGACTCCCGGCCTTTGGATGATGTTTCACCCGACATGTTTCAGTCACCCATACCCCCCGGTATTCCCATGCGGGATCTGGAGATCCTTCGGTGATAACAGTCCTTGCCCCAGCCAAAGTCAACCTGACTCTCAGAATTCTTGGAAAGCGGGTTGACGGTTATCACGACATAGAGAGTCTGGTCCAGAAAGTGAACATTTACGACCGGATCACTCTCGTGGCGACCTCGGATGGCGAGATCTCCCTTGAGTGTGACGATCCTGATCTGCCGGTGAACTCTTCGAACCTTGCCGTGAGGGCGGCTGAGCTCCTGAGGGAGTCAGTAGGCATGAGGAGACTGGGAACCAGAATCAAACTTGAGAAGAGGATCCCTCACAGCGCTGGTCTGGGCGGTGGCAGCAGTGATGCCGCGGCGGTTCTCATGGGACTTGACCGGATCTGGAACCTGTCCTTGAACAGAGAACGTCTCCTTGAGATCGGAGAGAGCCTGGGATCCGATGTGCCGCTTTTTCTGTGCCCTTCACCATCTCTCATTAGAGGAAGGGGAGAGATCGTTGAACCCTCATCCGTGCGGATAAACGCTGTCTACGTTGTCGTGTATCCTGATATTTCCGTTTCCACCCAATGGGCCTACTCTAATTTCCGTTTGACAAAAACCTCTGGGAAATATACGATTTCCGAACTTTCCAAGGGCGAGGGGGGAGAACTGAATCCGGAAAGCTGGAGAGGGTTTCTCGTTAACGACCTGGAAGTGTGTGTTATTGAACATTACCCTCAGGTTATGTATTGCAAGGAAGTACTTACCCGGCAAGGGGCGAGGACATCTCTGATGTCAGGGAGTGGTTCCGCCGTGTTCGGTCTATTCAGTGACCGCGACTCAGCACTGAGTGCGGCCCAGGAAATAACGGAAAGGGAAGGATTCAGAGCCATTGTCGCTCTGCCGATTTTCTCGTAGCTACCGGGCTTTCAACATACACAACGGGGAAAGGATGGTACGAAGATGAATATTACAGACGTAAAGGTGTTCCCGGTGGAAGAGGAGAAACTGAAGGCCTACGCAACGATCACCTTTAACAATTGTTTCATCGTCCGGGATCTGAAGGTCATCAGTGGGAACAAGGGATTCTTCATTGCCATGCCGAGCAAGAAGCGCAAGGATGGCACCTTCAGAGATGTGGCCCATCCTCTGAACAGTGAGACTCGGAAAATGATCGAGGATGCCGTCCTGGAGGTCTACGAGAGGGAAGCCGCTGCCGCTGACGAGATCCAGCCCTCCATAACCACAGATGAGACAGCCACAGACGTGGAATTAGAGGTCTCTCCCGTCGAAACCGAGCCTGTCTCATCTGAGGCTGAGGACCAGGGCACAGAGGCAACGGAGGCTGATCAAGAGCCAATTGAGGAACCAGAAGTTGATCAAGAACCAACTGAGGAACCAGAAGCTGACCAAGAACCAACTGAGGAACCAGAAGCTGACCAAGAACCAACTGAGGAACCAGTAATGGAGTCTTCTGCTTCTGCCGAGGAAGAACCTGAGAAGAAGCCGGTTGACAACCCGTCCATCGAACCTTCACAGGACCCTGAGAAGGCTTTCGGATATGAGGAATGATGGACTTGGTAGCGAAGGGACAAAATCGGCCTCAGGGGAGAATTTAGGTTTTTTCAACAATCAACCCTGGGGCGTCGACAAACGGCAAGTCACGGGACTTTGGCTCCCGCATTTGTAGGTTCGAATCCTACCGCCCCAGCCAGAAAACCGTCATGGCAGACAGCATCGACAAGAAACGATAATGCCCAAATCAATAAAACTGTTCACCGGTAACGCGAATCCGGAACTGGCGAAATCTATCTGTAAACACCTGGACGAGTCCTTGGGAAACGCCGTTGTTCGAGAGTTTTCCGACGGCGAGATCATGGTGGAGATCTCCGAGAATATCCGGGGCGCGGATATCTTCGTCATCCAATCCACCTCATCACCGGGCAACAAGAACCTCATGGAGCTTCTGATTCTCGTTGACGCTCTCAAACGGGCATCCGCCTGGAGAATCACCGCTGTGATCCCCTATTTCGGTTATGCGCGTCAGGACCGTAAGGTTGCGCCAAGAGCCCCTATTACCGCAAAACTGGTCGCGGATCTCATCACGGTGGCCGGCGCCAACAGGGTGTTGTCCATGGATCTTCATGCGGGACAGATCCAGGGATTCTTTGACATTCCTGTTGACCACCTTTACGCCGCCCCGGTTCTTCTCTCCTATCTGAAGAAACTTCGCCTGAAAGATGTTGTCGTCGTCTCACCTGATGCGGGCGGGGTTGAGAGAGCGAGGGCTTTTGCCAAGCGCTTGAAAGCAGGGCTGGCCATTATCGACAAAAGACGGGAAGGACCCAACGTAAGCCGTGTCATGAATATCATCGGTGATGTTGATGGAAAACCCGCTATCGTAGTTGACGACATGATCGATACAGGTGGGACCCTTATCCAGGGTCTGGACGCCCTCAATGAGGCCGGTGCCGGGCCCATTTTCGCCTGCGCGACACACCCGGTATTCTCCGGACCGGCTATTGAAAGACTTTCCCAATCGGTAGCCGAGAAAATTATTGTAACAGACTCTATCCCACTGGGTCCTGAAGCAAACGGCTGCGACAAGATAGTTCAACTGAGTGTTGGCCAGCTTCTCAGTGAAGCAATCCGCAGGATACACAATGACGAATCAGTCAGTTCCCTCTTTGTCTAGGAGCCTGTTCGAGGACCCCCATCAGGCTCCTGGATATAGTTTTTCGGGATCTGAAGAATGGAGGAATCATATCAATGACTGCAATGAAATTATCCGCCCAACTTCGTGACGGCTCCGGGAAGGGAGCCGCCCGCAAGCTGCGTCGTGACGGCAAAATACCTGCCATCCTGTATAGGCGTGGGGAGGACGGACTCTCTCTGGTCGTTTCTAATGATGAGTTCTCAAACCTACTGGCAAAAGGACAGGCAAAAGCGAGCGTCATCAGACTTCAGGTCAAGGACGGCAAAGAGAGCCCTGAGAGAAACGTCCTGATCAGGGAGATCCAGACGCATCCCTACAAGAGAGACGTCTACCACATCGATCTTCAGGAGATCACCATGGATCAGGAGATCACTGTCAAGATCCCTGTGGAAACCGTTGGCGACTCGATCGGTGTTGAGATGGGTGGGATCATGGAGTTTAAACGCCGTGAACTGGAGGTTACCTGCCTGCCTGGCAATATACCTGATTCCATCGTCATCGATATCACGGAGCTCGATATCGGAGACTCGGTCCACGTGGAGTCCATCGTCACCCCGGAAGGGGTAACGATCCCCCGCGATGTCAACTTCACGATCCTCACCGTTGTCGGTGCTGCTCCTGAAGAAGAGGAAGAGGTCGAGGAGGTTGAAGAGGAGGTCGAGGAAGAGGGCGCCGAACCGGAAGTTATCGGCAAGGGCAAAGAAGCGGACGAAGAGGCTTCAGAGGAATAAGCCTTATTCCCGGCCGTTGGTATGTGGTTTATTGCAGGACTTGGCAATCCCGGCTCGGAGTATGAGACAACCCGGCACAACCTTGGTTTCAGAGCCCTGGATCTCATCTCCAGCAGGTGGAAAATTCCTCTGACAACCCGCGGGAGGATGCTCACTCAGGGAAGAGGCAGCTACAGAGGAGAACAGATCCTCCTTGCCAAGCCCCTTGGATACATGAATAAAAGCGGGGTATTTCTCGCCCCGCTGATTAAACAGGAAGGGCTCGAGGGTTCCCGTATCCTGGTCATTGTCGACGACATGGACCTGCCTCTGGGAACCGTTCGCTTTCGTAAAAAAGGGAGAAGCGCCGGACATCGAGGGATGGAATCGATCATCAATCACCTCGGATTCGACGACTTTCTCAGGATCAGACTGGGTATCGGTAAACCTGAGGACCAGAGGGATAACGTCAGTTATGTTCTCTCCGGCTTTGATGGTGATGAAGAGCCTGTGATCGACGGAATGCTGGAAATCGTAGCCGATCTTGTGGAAAGGATAATCTCCGAGGGGGAGATGGAACCGGTAACCATGACAGCCATTTTGAAATCAAAAGGAACTGAGGAGGAGCTATGACCTGGACACACCTGGCACCGCTTTTCGGTATCGGTGGACTGCTATTCGCGTTGGGAATCTACTTATATATTCTGAAACAGCCCGTGGGAAACGAAACCATGGCAGAGCTGTCCCAGATGATCCATGACGGAGCCATGGTATACCTCAAGCGGCAGAATACTATTCTTGTTGGCTTTGTAGCAATTGTATTCGGACTCCTTTTCTGGAAGCTGGGATGGCAGACGGCCACCGCTTTTCTGGGAGGCGCGACATGTTCCATTCTGGCCGGATTCTTCGGAATGAAAGCCGCTACCAGGGCCAACGCGCGAACTTCCCAGGCCGCGACTGAAAGCGGGCAGGCCAAGGCCCTGACCGTCGCTTTCTCGGGCGGCGCTGTCATGGGGATTTCAGTGGCCAGTCTGGGTCTGATCGGTGTGGGGATTCTGTTTTACCTGTACGGTGACCCGGAACAAGCACGCTATATCAACGGCTTTGCCATGGGTGCATCGTCCATCGCCCTGTTTGCGCGTGTTGGAGGAGGTATCTTCACTAAAACCGCCGATATCGGTGCGGACCTGGTGGGGAAAATCGAAGCCGGCATACCTGAGGACGACCCGAGAAACCCAGGTGTTATCGCTGACAACGTGGGCGACAACGTGGGTGATGTGGCCGGCATGGGGGCTGACATCTTCGAGTCCTATGTTGGGTCGATGATCGCCTCCATCGCCATCGCGGCCACATCTATTGTCATATCCGACGAGGCCAGGACCGCATATATGGCGCTCCCGCTTCTCCTTGCCATGGCCGGCATCGTATGCTCAGCTATCGGCATCTTCTCCATAAAGCTCCTGGAGAGATTGTCCCCGGCCGCGGCGCTGCGTTATTCCACCTTCATAGCCGCCGGTTTACTGCTGGGCACCGCGTATCTCATGGTCAAGGCTACAGGTATCCCGACAGGCGTGTTCACCGCTATACTCGCGGGCACTCTCGCCGGGATACTTATCGGTCTCATCACTGAATATTACACTGCCGCCAAACCCATCCGGAACATTGCCGAAGCCAGCCAGACGGGCTCTGCCACTAATATTATTACGGGTCTCGCCGTGGGTTATGAGTCAACAGCCATCCCTGTCCTCATCATCAGCGCAACGATCATCGTCGCCGCAAAGGCTGCCGCCCCTGCAAGCCTGTACGGGATAGCTGTCGCAGCCGTCGGCATGCTGGCCACGGTGGGAATCACCATGTCCGTGGATGCTTACGGTCCTATCGCTGACAATGCCGGCGGGATCTCGGAGATGGCAGGGCTGGGACCGGAGACCAGGAAGGTCACTGACAGCCTGGACGCCCTGGGTAACACCACCGCCGCCATCGGCAAGGGATTCGCCATCGGATCAGCCGCCCTGACAGCCCTGGCCATGTTCGCTGCCTATACCCAGGCGGTCGGGCTCGAGAACATCAATCTCACCGAGCCCAAGGTCGTTGTCGGCCTCTTCCTGGGAGGTATTGTTCCATTCCTCGTGGCAGCCATGACCATGACCTCAGTCGGCAAAGCCGCCTTTGCCATGGTCGAGGAGATCCGCCGGCAGTTCAGGGAGATCCCTGGAATCATGGATGGAACAGGCAAACCTGATTCGGAGCGCTGTGTGGACATCTCCACAAGGGCGGCTCTCAAGGAGATGATCCTCCCCGGTGTTACGGCCGTGCTGGCCCCGGTCATCGTGGGCTTCGTCCTTGGAAAGGAAGCTCTCGGCGGCATGCTTGCGGGCGCAACATTAACAGGTGTATTCCTGGCCCTGTTCATGGCCAACGCCGGAGGTGCCTGGGATAACGCCAAGAAGTACATCGAGGAGGGTCACTTCGGCGGCAAGGGATCGGAGCCCCACTCGGCAGCCGTCGTCGGTGACACAGTCGGAGATCCCTTTAAAGACACTTCGGGACCTGCCATGAACATCCTGATCAAACTCATGTCGGTCGTCTCACTGGTCCTCGCTCCACTGTTCAAGGCGATCGAACCGCTGATCAAGTGACCACGACCGATCAGATCATCTACGGAACATCTGACTGAAATGAGGGCCGGTTCCAGAATTGGGATCGGCCCTTTTCTTGAATCTAAACACAATCTTGCCTACAGACATATTATATGCTAGACAGTGTGTTCATATCAGCGCCTGGAAAAGGGCAAACACCAACTCCTTGCTCCTGTTGCCGGGTCCACCCGGTGGGCAGGGGCTGTAGCCCGAAAGGAGACCAATAACGTGAAAGGCTACGAAACCATCTGCATCCTTCATCCCGACCTCGGGGAGGAGGAAGTGCAGAACACAATCGATCAGTACACCCGGATTATCTCCGATAATGGCGGCGAGGTCCACAAATCGGAGAACTGGGGCCTGAAGAAACTGGCCTACAAGGTCAAAGGCAACGTTAAAGGAGCCTTTATTTATCTTCTCTTCGGCGGCGAACCAGAAACGGTCAGTGAGCTTGAGAGGAACCTGAGAATTGCCGACCAGAATATCCGCTACATGACCATTAAGGTGGATTCCCTGGAAGATGCGGCTAAAGTAAAGGTCCAGTTGCTCGATGACCCAACCCTAAGCATACAGGAAGGCAGAGATGGCAAGTTTTAACCGAGTTATCCTCATGGGCAACCTGACGCGGGACCCGGAACTCAGATACACACCCAAGGGAACCGCAGTGGCAAACCTCGGACTGGCGGTCAACCGAAGATTTAAGGTCGACGATCAGTGGAAGGAGGAGGCGGATTTCTTCGACATCGTGGTCTTCGGAAAGCAGGCTGAAAACTGCGGAGAATACCTCAGCAAGGGACGCCCTGTGATGATCGAAGGACGCCTTCAGCAGAGTCGCTGGGAAAGCGACGACGGACAGAAAAGGAGCAAAGTCGAGGTTGTCGCCAACAACGTTCAGTTTCTTGGGGGACGATCAGGCGAAGGCTCCAAAGGTAAAGCGGGTGACGATGCCCCGGAATTTGACGATTCCGATATACCCTTTTAACCATCGACCAGTACCTGATCCAGATGGTTATCGTCCAGGTTATCGCGGAACGATTCCCACAGGGTTTCAGGTACATGGCAGCATAAAGACAGGAAAAGGATCGCGATGAAGAAACGATTTGGAAGAAGGCGCAAGGTCTGCCACTTCTGCGTTGATAAGATAGTGCATATCGAATACAAGAACGTCAGGAACCTGAAGCGCTATATTACTGAGAGAGGGAAAATCCTGCCCAGCAGAATTTCCGGTAATTGCGCCAAACATCAGAGGGCCCTGACCATGGCCATTAAAAAAGCTCGTAATATCGCCCTGTTGCCTTTCACAGTGGAGCGATAAGGAGGAACGGCGTTAATGTCGGAGGCATCCCACGGCGGGAGCATCTCCCTGTGGCTGCGCCTCCTTGGTTTCGCCCTGGTCCCGCTTTCTGTTCAGGTTTTTTACCCACCTCTCGGCGGGGCGCTGGGGATACTGACTCCTTTACCTCTTGCCTACGGTATGAGGCGCCGCAACATTCATGAGGGGTTAATGGCAATCGTCCTTGTCACCTTCATGACTGCCACTGTCCAGGGAGCCGGATCGGGTTTATTCTTTCTCGTCGAGACGATCCCTTTATGCCTTGGAATATACTGGGCCGTTGGTTCCATCAGACCGCCATACATCACGGTAATCGGCTCGGTTGCTCTTGTGGCTTTGTCGGCTTTTATGGCACTGGTCGTTTATGGTGCCGTTTCGGGTGAGGGGCTGGTCGGTGTTTACGGTAAAACCATGGAACAAATGAGTGCCCTCATGGGGTCGGTACCAGGATCAGCCGAAATGCCGCTGGAGGACCGCGCACACCTCGAATGGCTGATGGAAATATGGAAGAGTCTGATTGTCGGCATCTGGCTCTCGACTCTGACCCTTCTCTTTATCCTGTACACGACCATGATCAGAGGATGGCTTCATAAAGCCGGGCTTACTGACCGGGAACAGGTTCCTTACTTCTCCAGATGGTCCATGCCGTTTCCTTTTGTCGGTGTTTTCATGGGGCTGGCCATCCTGGTTCTCGCAAGTAAGGGAACGCCTGGAACAGTCGCTCTCAACGTGCTGTTGCCACTGGGAACTCTGTATGGAATACAGGGAGTTGCGGTAATTGTACATTTGTTCAACAGATGGAATGTCTCTATTTTCATAAGGGTCCTGATCCTGGCTTTTTTTGCACTGCAGGTCCCCCTTGTTCTGATGGTGGGGATGGCTCTGTTCGGGCTTTTTGACACATGGTTTGAATTCAGGCATCGGTTTCCCGTTTCCGAGAAGTCGCCGCCGGCGTAATGAAGTATGATGGGGTTCCAGTTAAAGATTGAACCACAGAGAACACAGAGGTCACAGAGTGGTTTTTAAGTAGAATAAAGGGTAGAGAGTATAGGGTATAGAGTAAAGAAAACTGAGCGTTGCTATTCCCTATTCCCTGATCCCTGGTACCTTAATTCATAAAAGGAGCATAAAGATGAAAGTAATTCTTTTGGAAGATGTCGCCAATGTTGGTAAAATCGGGGATGCGGTGGAGGTCAAGAACGGGTACGCCCGAAATTTCCTTATTCCCCGCAATCTCGCAGTTGTCGCCTCCTCCAGAAACCTCAAGGCTCATCAACACCAGCTGCAGGCCATTGAGAGAAAAGTTGCAATGGTTATATCAGATGCTCAGACCATGGGCGAAAAACTGAGTGGCGTAACTGTCACCTTGACCCGTAAAGCGGGGGACACAGGCAGGCTTTTCGGATCAGTGACCAATATGGATGTTGCCGATGCGCTCGCCAACGATGGGATCACGATAGACCGGAAGGATGTGCTTTTAGTGGACCCCATCAAGGAATTGGGCGATTTTGATGTGTCCATCAAGTTGCCTCATGAAGTTTCCGCTACAATCAAGGTTACCGTCATCGGGGAAACTGAAGTGGACACTGGGCAAGAGGTGCAGGAGTGATGTAGTGCTGGTTTAACCGGAGGTTAGAGATAATTGAAAATGGCTGACAATCTCGATACCAGAAAAGTGCCACCTCAGAATCTGGAGGCGGAGAGGGCTGTTCTTGGAGCCGTTCTGCTGGATAACGAGGTCGTCTACTCCGTTATGGAGATCCTGGAACCGGAGGCATTTTATCAGGAAGGGCATCGCATTATCTTCAACGCCATGATCAATCTCAACGAGCGGGGTGAACCCATCGATCTCGTTACTCTCACCAACAGATTGAGATCGGACGGGTTTCTTGAAAAGATTGGAGGCGTTGCATACCTTCCCTCTATCGCCGATGGTGTCCCTACATCGGCAGGTGCCGCGCACTACGCCCGCATCGTCAAGGAGAAATCGATCCTCAGGGATCTCATCTCCACCTCCTCAGAGATCGTGGAGGACTGTTTTGACTCACCCGGAGATGTGGATGAACTCATCGACGGGGCGGAACGCCGGATCTTCAAGATCTCGGAGAGAAGGATCGGTGCCGGCTTTTACTCCATGAAGGAGATCGTTAAAAGCAGCTTCAAAACGATCGAAACCCTCTACGAGCGAAAAGAGCATGTCACCGGGGTTCCCACCGGTTTCAGGGACATCGATGAACTGACATCGGGCCTTCAACCATCGGACCTCATCGTTGTTGCTGGACGTCCCTCCATGGGGAAGACCGCTCTTTGCCTCAACATCGCTCAGAACGCAGCCGGCACCCACAAGCTGCCTGTTGCTATTTTCAGCCTGGAGATGGCCAAGGAACAACTGGTGACCAGGATGCTCTGCTCCGAAGCCCGCATTGATGCCCATCGCCTTCGGAGCGGTTTTCTCAGTGACACGGATTGGCCCAAACTCACACGAGCCGCCGGACATCTTTCCGAATCCCCCATCTATATTGATGACTCCCCAGCTATCAGCGCCATGGAGATGCGCGCCAAAGCCCGCCGCCTGAAAGCCGACAAGGACGTGAAGCTCATCATCATCGACTACATGCAGTTGATGAGAGGCAGGGCAAAGATTGACAGCCGTGAACAGGAGATTTCAGAGATCAGCCGCTCCCTCAAGGCCCTCGCCAAGGAGCTTGCGATTCCGGTCGTGGCGCTGTCACAGCTGAACCGGGCAGTTGAAAATCGCCAGGACAAGAGACCTCTCCTGGCTGACCTGAGAGAATCCGGGGCTATCGAGCAGGATGCGGATGTCATTATTTTCATCTATCGGGATGAGTTCTACAACAAGGCTTCAGCCGAGAAGGGCGTTGCAGAGATCATTGTCGGCAAACAGCGAAACGGCCCGGTGGGGACACGAAAACTCACCTGGCTTGATAAATACACCCGTTTTGAGGACATGTCGGAACGGGAATCCTTCTAATCGGGGACAATGTCAAAAAGTCGAGACATGTTGGCTACTACGGGAAACTGCTGGGTGGAGGTGGACCTTATGGCCATGCGCCGCAACTTTCGTCTGGCCAGCAGCCTGATCCCCTCTGAAACCCCCATCATCACAGTTGTCAAAGCCAATGCCTACGGCCACGGAATGGTCCCGGTCGCCAAAGCCCTCCTGGACGAGGGTGCCGCGATTCTCGGAGTTGCCTGCGTTGCTGAGGGCCGGGAGCTTCGCGACGCAGGCATTGACGGAAGGGTACTGGTCATGGGAAGGACGGTGGAATATGAACTGGCTGCCGCCCTCCGATGGCATCTCGAAATTACCATTCCTCATCTCGAACTAGCGAACCAACTTTCAGCAATCGCATCCCGGCAAGGGAGAACCGTCAAAGTTCATTTAAAGGTGGACACGGGAATGGCCAGACTGGGTGTTGCCTGGCAACAAGCCCATGAGACAGTGGCGGCTGTCCGGAACCTGCCCGGGCTGGAATTGGCCGGTGTCTATACCCATTTTGCCAATGCTGATCTGGCGGATCCTGAACTGACCCAGGTACAGATCGATCGGTTTGATCAGGTTCGGCAGAAGTTGAGTGAAGCCGGCCTCGACGAGGGAATATTTCACCTGGCCAACTCCGCGGCCATCCTGATTTCCAAACTCTCCGATGGTACCGGCGTGAGGCCAGGGCTCATGCTTTACGGGTCCTCTCCATCTGAACACACTGACCATGAAGGCCTGGAGCCCATCCTGACCTGGAAATGCCGGGTCATTCAGATCAGGAATGTTCCCAGGGGCACAGGGATCAGCTACGGGCATGACTTTGTCACGGACAGATCCAGCCGCATTGCTACAATATCAACAGGATACGCTGATGGCTATATGCGATCCCTGACAAACCGATCAGATGTGCTCATACGGGGACAAAGAGCCCCCGTAGTAGGACGAGTGACCATGGACATGATCATGGTTGATATTACCCGGATCGACGATGTTTCAGTAGAGGACGAAGTCGTACTCATCGGAAGACAGGGCAAGGAATGCGTCACCGCTGAGGAACTGGCCGGACTTGCCGGCACCATCAACTATGAGATCTACTGCGGGATCTCATCACGGGTACCGCGTTTTTACACAGACCAGAGGTCAGAGGACAGAGAACAGTAAAATCTGCACTCCATATTTTCCTGAACTCTGACTTCAAGGAGCTTCACAGACACCCATGGCCACGCGTAAGACCATTTTTGCCTGCCAGGAGTGCGGCGCCACCAGCCCCAAATGGATGGGCCGCTGCCCGGACTGCGGTGCCTGGGGGTCAGTGATCGAGGAACTGCGCGGTCCCGCAGGCACAGCAAAGGGAGTGAAACACCAGGCCGGGCCCGTACCCATTTCAAAGATCCCGACAGATTCGACCCAGCGTTCTTCCACTGGATTCCCTGAACTGGACAGGGTCCTTGGTGGCGGAATAGTTCCAGGTTCCGTGATCCTGCTCGGCGGAGACCCGGGAGTGGGCAAATCCACTCTCCTGCTTCAGATCCTGGCCGCACAGGCACTGAAGGGTGAAAAAGTCCTGTACGTCACCGCCGAGGAATCTCTCCGCCAGATCGGAATCAGGGCTGAGAGGATCGGCAGGGGAACGGAAGACCTGCTGGTCCTGGCCCAGAACGATTTTCCCGCGGTGAGGGAGGCTGTGCTCTCCTCCTCGACCAGCACCGTTGTGCTTGATTCGGTTCAGGCTCTTCATCACCCCGACATCTCCTCGTCCCCCGGAAGCATCAGCCAGGTGCGGGAGATAACATCCGAAGCGGTAGCGCTGGCAAAATCCAGGGATGTTGCGATATGGCTCATCGGCCACGTCACCAAAGATGGCGCCATCGCAGGTCCCAGGTCCCTCGAACATCTCGTGGACACGGTCCTGTACTTCGAAGGGGACACATCACACAGCTATCGCATCCTGAGGGCAGTGAAGAACCGTTACGGTTCTACCAACGAAATCGCCCTGCTGGAGATGACCGGTGGGGGCCTCATTGAGGTTGCCGACCCATCCAGCTTGTTCCTCCCCTCCCCCGGCCGCAGGTCACCCGGTTCGACTGCTGTCATGGGAATGGAGGGGACCCGTGCTCTCATGGTGGAAGTCCAGGCACTGGTCGCGGCATCTCCCTTTCCCAATCCAAGGCGTACAGTCTCCGGGTTCGATCTCTCGAGAGTACTGCTTATACTTGCTGTTCTTGATAAACGGGCCGGAGTCCAGACCGGCGGACTGGATGTTTTCATTAATGTCGCGGGTGGACTCAGGTTGACGGAACCGGCTGCCGACCTGGGGGTTGCCCTTGCTCTCGTTTCCAGCCTGAGGGAAAAACCAGTACCGACCCGAACCGCAATTTGCGGGGAATTAGGTCTGTCGGGAGAGATCCGATCTGTACCCCGTTTGCAGGACCGGCTGCAGGAGGCCTCAAGGCTGGGGCTGGACAGGGCGATTGTGCCTTCAGCAGGTCTCGAACGTTTGCGGGATAAACAGAACATGGATCTCATATCAGTGGATAATATCGAGGAAGCACTTGATGCGGCCTTCGCTTAAGTTTCTGCCCTCCCTTGCCCTATCAGCACTACTCCTCAGTAACTGCACGCCGGGAGCGATCAGAGCGCCGGAGGTGAAAGGTCTCGAGAGGATCAAAGCCGTACAGGTTCTGATTCTGCAGCCTTCTGATCCAGATTCCACCCGGGAATGGCTGCGTCGTCACCGTGAAATGGGTTTTGACACCGTGATCTTGAGAGCTTTCCATCTACCTGGTGACCGTCCGCACGGAGGTGCCGGTCAGGTCGCCGCCTGGGAGGAAGGTGTTTACTACCCCACGCAGTATGCGCCGGTCATTAAGGACATCATGACCGGGTTCGTAACACTGTGCCATGAGGAGGGTTTAAACGCCTACGCCTGGATGGTCACCCGCAAGGCCCGGTTCGGCAACACCAGCCTGCCCCGGGACGCGGTCTACTCTCCTGAAGACAACCGGTTCCGGGAAACATCCGATCTTGACATACTTAATGATGATGTTTACCCCTACCTGAGAAACCTGTTCAGGGACCTGGCAGCCACCGGTGTCGATGGCATTCTTCTTCAGGATGACCTGGTATCCCGAATGGATGACGGGTTCTCCACCGCTAATCTGAAGCTTTACGGGGAGCAGACCGGTGACCCGACACCGCCTTACCGTCACCTGGGAAGGGTCCGGAGTGAAGATGGCCGGATGTATCTGCGGGCATCGGCCCGGTTCGAGCCCTGGGTCCGTTGGAAATCCTCGAGGATCAT
>QIEJ01000106.1 GCA_003228585.1 Pseudomonadota bacterium | reverse complement strand
TGGGATGACAATACAATCCAGAATATAAAGGAAGCAAATGACATTCTGGAGGTAATCGGACAGCACCTCAATCTGAAAAGGTCGGGTTCCAACTTCAAGGCACTGTGCCCCTTTCACCAGGAGAAGACCGCCTCGTTCATGGTGAATCCGGGGAAGCAGATCTTTCACTGTTTCGGATGCGGCACGGGAGGGGATGTTATCCGTTTTATTATGCTTCACGAGGGACTTCCTTTCACCGATGCTGTAAGGAAGCTGGCCGGAAGGGCCGGGATAACCTTGCCGGAGAAAAGTGCCGGGGCCGGAGCGAAAAGGGACAAAAAGGATCTCCTTTTTCGGGCCAACAGAGTGGCGTCAGAATATTACAGTGAGATCCTGATGAAAGATCCGCAGGGTAGTGAAGCCAGGGAATATCTCCGTTCACGTGGTATTCATTCTGAAGTCTCCAGGACCTTCGGAATAGGATTTGCGCCTCCGGGATGGCGATCCCTCGCTTCTGTATTGAAAAAAGAGGATGTCAGAGTCGATGCAGCCGTTGAGAGTGGGCTGATGGTAAAAGGTGATAGCGGCAAGGATCCGTATGACAGGTTCCGCGACCGGATCGTTTTCCCCATCAAGGACCTCTCAGGCAGGATACTGGGCTTCGGCGGAAGGGTTATGGGGGAGGAGCTTCCTAAATACGTTAACACGCCCGAAACACCTGTTTACCGTAAAGGGGACTTCCTTTTTGGTATGGACATAGCTGCTCCCTACATAAGGGAGGAAGGGCAGGCAATCCTTGTTGAGGGTTACCTTGACGTGATTCCTCTTCACCAGGCAGGGATCAGGAATGTTGTCGGAGTTCTGGGCACAGCCCTTACACCTGAGCAGGCGCGTCGCATCAAAAGGCTGACAACAAAAAGTGTCCTTATCTTCGATTCCGACAAGGCAGGGAAGAAAGCGGCGTTACGCAGCGGAATGATCTTTCTTGAAGAGGGCTTCACGTGCCTGGTGGTACCTCTCGAGATGAACGAGGATCCGGACAGCTTTCTGAGAAAAAAAGGAGCTGAGGAGCTCCGGGAAAAAATATCTGAAGCCATGCCTGTTGTAATGTTTGCCATGGAGGAAGCTAAAACAGACCATCCTGGAGATAATGCTGAAAGCAGAGCGCAAGTTCTTGATGCAATTGTGCCATATTTAGCTAAAATAAAAGACAGGGCGAAGTTGGGTGTTTATCTCAGGGAGGTCGCAAGCGATCTCAGAATCGAGCAGCATGACCTCAGGGCCAAACTGACATCTGTCAGCGAGAGGAAATCAGGGCCTTCCGGCCATGAGGATCCCGGAACTACCATTCAAAGGTGGGAAGAGCTGCTTGTACACATAATGATCAGAGATCCTTCCACAGTTTCCAGAGTCAGAGAGGTTGTAGATGCAGAGGATTTTACCAGTCCGGCGATGTCCGGTGTGGTTGAAAAGATCTATTCCGGTGTTACATTAGCTGCCCTGATGGACACCGTCGATGACAACCTGAAGGATGTTCTGTCAGGATGGGCCCTTGATGACCCCGTAGAGGGGAAAGAGAAGGCTCTCGAGGATTGCCTTCGCAGAGTTGCTGTTAGGAAGCTGGACAAAATGATCCAGGAAACCACAGAGCGGCTCGAGAATGCTGCCGGACGAGAGGACGACAAAGAATACAGGGAGCTCACAGAAGAATGGAAAAGACTTCAGGGTAAGCGCCGCATGACAAAGGCTGGAGAGGAGCCTGGCTCCGATACCACCACAGAGAAACCCTCTGGAGGAGATAGCAGGTAATGAGTGAAAACGTGGAACCTAAACAGATCAAAGACCTTATTACCAAAGGGAAGAAGCAGGGCTACCTGACCTACGCTGAAGTCAACAGCGTTCTCCCTGACGACCTGGTTTCATCTGACCAGCTGGATGTGGTCATGGGAATGTTTGGAGAGATGGAGATTGACATCGTTGACTCGGAACGCCGCATCCTGGTGAAGAACGCGAAAACAGATATATTGGCTGAAGAGCCCCAGGTTGTCCTCCCCGTAAATGTCACTCCGAGCAAGAAAAGCACGAAAAGTGTCGCAACCGGAGCTCTGGCTGGCCGCACGGATGACCCGGTCAGGTTGTACCTGAAAGAGATGGGCCAGATCAACCTTCTTACCCGGGAAGGAGAAGTGGAGATCGCCAAACGGATAGAGAAAGGAGAGCAGGAGGTCCTCGAGACAGTAGCCTGCAATCCTATCTGTATCCGGGAGCTTGTTATCCTTGGTCAGCGTTTTGAGGATGGCGAGATGAAGCTCAAGGAGATTCTTTACAACAACGAAGAATCCCTTGATGAAAATGATGATGAAACCGATGAGGGGGGTGCCGAAGCGCTTGAGGATGATGCAGAAGAGGAGATCATTGACGCTGCACAACTTCTCGAAGACGCAAGGGAGAAAGAGGAAGAGGCCCGGAAAGAAGCCGTTAGAGCGTTCAGACGCATAAGACGCAGGCTGAGCAGGATGGTTGACATGGATGCCCAGTTGGCAAAGGCCTCCAAGGGTGACTCGGACGCTCTGATTAAGAGAATCAGAAGAGTCGAAAAAGACATGGCCAGGGATATCCAGAACCTGAGCCTGAACCAACGTCAGGTCGCGCGCCTGGCCTCAAAAGTAACCGCTGTCAGGGAGAAACTCCTGCATTACGACAGGCGAACCAGGAGCATCCAAAGGCGCACGGGATTGTCCGAATGGAAAATGACCATGATGCTCAGGCGTGCAAAGAAGGGAGAGGCAAAAACGGTGGCCAGAGAAGCCCGCATGCCTGTCGCACAGCTTGAAGGTTATCGCAGACACCTCAGAGAGTGCAAGAAACGCCTCAAGGAGATCGAACATGAAACGGGCATGACGTGCGAGGACCTTCTGACAGATGGTAATAAAATCCGATTGGCGGAGATCAGGGCGCGTGATGCCAAACAGGAGCTCGTTGAGGCCAACCTCAGGCTCGTTGTCAGTATCGCAAAAAAATACACAAATCGAGGATTGCAGTTCCTGGATCTTATCCAGGAGGGTAATATCGGCCTCATGAAAGCAGTGGACAAGTTCGAGTACCGGCGAGGCTATAAATTCTCCACTTACGCCACATGGTGGATTCGGCAGGCAATTACCAGGGCCATAGCTGATCAAGCTCGAACGATCCGGATTCCCGTTCACATGATAGAAACCATAAACAAACTTATACGAACCTCGCGGCAGCTTGTTCAGGAGTTGGGAAGAGAACCTATGCCCGAGGAGATCGCCGAACGAATGGAACTGCCACTCGACAAGGTTCGCAAGGTTCTTAAGATCGCCAAAGAGCCAATCTCACTGGAAACCCCCATCGGGGAGGAAGAGGATAGTCACCTTGGCGACTTCATTGAAGACAAAAAAGTGATTTCACCAGGAGATGCGGTGGTCCATGGCAACCTCAGGGAGCAGATACGAGGCATTCTCAAGACCCTGACGCCACGGGAGGAGAAGGTTCTCAAGATGCGTTTCGGTATCGATGAGCGTACCGATCACACTCTTGAGGAAGTCGGCCAGAATTTTTCCGTGACCAGAGAGCGGATCAGACAGATCGAGGCCAAAGCGCTGAGGAAGCTGAGACACCCGAGCCGGTGTAAACGTCTCAAGGCTTTCTATGAGGATTGATGTTCTTGCTGACATCGGTTGACAATGGATGACAAAAGCGTTACTTAAATTGCGGGCCCATAGCTCAGCTGGTTAGAGCCACCGGCTCATAACCGGTAGGTCCTCCGTTCGAGTCGGAGTGGGCCCACCAATAGAGACAAATGGAGATGCCAGGCTTGAAAGATACGGCAGGCACCATCATGAAGAAAGGGTGGAGAAAGCATTTCACCTCACGATGGGAAAAATCATGAGGAGGTCCAGGAAAGTTCCGGCAGCCACCTCAACAACCGAGCAAGATCGGCACAGGTGCACTCAAAGGAGTGCACCTTTTTTATCGTCCGGTTGAAAGGACAATTTCTTCAAAAAGTGTTGACCGTAAGACAGATCGTTCATCAGGTTGAAAAGATTGCCTCACCTGCACTTGCCCTACCTGAGGATCCCACAGGCCTGCAAACAGGCAGCATGGATTGGGAGGTTCGCATTCTGATGCTCGCCCTGGATGCCAACCTCGACACGATGCAACAGGCGGTGTCCAAAAATGCTGGAATGCTGCTTACCCACCACCCTCTGATTTTCAAACCCCTGGGCCGGATAGACACACAGTCCCCGATAGGCAAGGTTGTCGCACTTTCCCTGGAGAACAGGATAGCAGTATACAGTGCGCACACTAATCTGGATGCCGCTCGACGCGGTATCAACCGAACCCTTGCCGACCATCTGAATCTGAAAAACATTCAGATTCTGTGCAGAACCGGCCCTGAGCGTGTAAAACTGGTCACTTTTGTTCCCCGGGAGTCGGTTGAGGAACTGAGGGATGCCCTGTTTGCCGCTGGTGCAGGCACTGTCGGCGCCTATACCTGTTGTTCCTTCAGTTCCGAAGGCGCAGGGACCTTTTACGGGACTCAGGAGACGCGTCCTGCTGTGGGGGAGCCGGGCGGGCTCGAAAGGGTTCCCGAGGTGCGTCTTGAGATGGTGCTTGATCCTGGCATGGTCAATCCGGCCCTGATGGTACTGAGGGACCATCATCCCTATGAAGAGCCTGCAGTTGATTTCTACTCTCTTCTTCCTGCGGAAAGCGGGGAGGGATTGGGGCTTGTAGGTGATCTTCGTCTGGAATCAACGGTTGAGGAGGTGATTCTGGATCTTGTCACCCTGTTGGATGCTCGAACTGCGCGGCTTGTTGGTGATAAAGAAGCCAGAGTCAAGCGCCTGGCACTTTGCGCCGGCAGCGGAGGCTCCCTTCTCGAGTTGGCGGCAGAGAGTGGGGCTGACCTGTTTGTCACCGGGGACATCAAATACCATGATGCACGAGGGGCTCAGGAGGCCGGGCTGGCTGTGCTCGACGTCGGTCATTTCGCCCCCGAGAGATACGGCTTTGAGAAGTTTGGTGTGACGCTGGAGTCGGAACTTAAAATCGCAGGGGCAGAAGTTGAGATAATTTATGCACAGGAAAAGGACCCGTTTCTGGCTGTGCCAGGGTCACAATGAGCTCAGGAAATTTGGCGGAACAATACCGTGGTATCGGGAGGAGAAGCACTGTGAAGGACATGTTGGAACGACTGGTAAATCTTCAGGCAACGGATGAGAAGATCGTATCATTTCAGAGGGAAGAAGCAAAAATACCAGAGGAACTTGGGAACAAGGAAAAAAGCATAGAGGCGTATGACAACCAGCGGGCGGAAGTCGAAGCGGAACTGGATCATTTTTTAGAGCAGGTCTCTGAACTGGGCAAGCAACTCGAGGAGGCCAGAGAGAGCATAAGGAGATTTCAGGCACGCCTTCTGGTAGTTAAGACCCAGAGGGAATACCAGGCGGTCCAGAGAGAAGGAGAATCCGCAAGGAAGAAGAGGGAGGACTTCGAGTCCGAGCTTAAGGAGATTCAGGAGGAGAAAAACACCGTCGAGGAAAGTCTGAAAGAGATGGAGAGCTCCCTTGCACAGGAAAATGCAGCCCTGAGTGAGGAGAGAAAGAATTCTGAAAAACGGCTGAAATCCATCAGAAAGGAACGAGAGAACCTGGAAAAGACTCGAGAGGTGGAAGCAAATCTCATAGAACCGGATCTGCTCGCTCGTTATCAGAAGGTTTTCAATCGGTACAAAGGACAAGGTGTCGTGAAGGTCGTTGGCGGGGTATGCTACGGCTGCTTCATGACTGTGCCTCCCCAACTCTACAATCAGGTTCTGGCCCAGGGAGTGGTTCACCAGTGTCCCAATTGTGGCAGAATCATCTATGTCGATGAATCCTGAAGGTTCGAAGGTTCTCAAAGAGCTGGCGAGAACTCTGGACGTCAGTGCTACCCTCGAGAGCTTTTCCGGTATCGACACTCAAAAGCTTGCCGAAATTCTTCTTGAGGCATCCCGCATCATGGAAAAAGGCTCGGCGAAAACTGTGATAATGATAGACGGCGCAGCGCGAAGCAACCCTGGACCAGCTGCTGCCGCAGCGGTTGTGAACCATCCTGATGTGAAAAGGGGTGAATATATCGGCGAGGCGACCAACAATGTCGCTGAGTACAGAGCCTTAATCCTCGGACTTGAACTGGCGGCCGAGCTGGGCCTCGAGGAGATCGAAATTCAGTCGGACAGTGAACTTCTGGTCCGGCAGATGACGGGCTCCTACAGGGTTAAAAACCCGGGCCTCAAGGCCCTTTTCAGCAAAGCCCAAAGAGCCGCCGCCAGGTTGTCTGCGGTTTCCTATCGTCACATACCCCGTGAGGATAATTTTGAGGCGGACCGGATAGCCAATATGGCTTTAGATTCTAAAGGGCCGATCTCCCTTTAGAAGCAGGTTCAATCCCCCTTTGCCATCTCTTGAATTTGATGACTTCGTAAAAAGTCCCGCCTGGACTTTTTGCGAAACTGTCAAATTTGAGTTAATATAAAGAAGCGGAGTGGTCCGGGTGGCCGCCCGCCGAAGCCCCGAAGGGGCGAAGGCGGGAGGAAAGTCCGAGCACCACAGGGCAGGATGGTCCGTAACACGGACCGAGGGTGACCTCAGGGAAAGTGCCACAGAGAGTAGACCGCTCACCTAAGCCTTGGCGAAGGTGAGTAAGGGTGAAAGGGTGAGGTAAGAGCTCACCAGTGCCGCCGGTGACGGCGGTAGCTAGGTAAACCCCATCCGGTGCAAGGCCAAATAGAGGGGCGCTTGAGGATGGCCCGTCCGATGTCCCCGGGTAGGCCGCACGAGGCCGTCGGCAACGACGGTCCCAGATGAATGGCCACCACCTCTCAAAGGAGGGACAGAACTCGGCTTACAGGGCCACTCCGCAGCTATTTCGGTAGAAGGGGTCGAACAGAGGGGAGACCAATTGACCAATAGCGTTATGGACAAAATGATACTGGTTGTGGATGATTCACGACTCATCAGAAATCAGGTTGCGAACCTTCTGCAAAGATATGGCTATCGAACAGTTTCTGCATCCAATGGTGTTGAAGGTCTGAAATGTCTGCTGGAAAACAAAAACATTGACCTGGTTATCCTTGATGTCATCATGCCCGTGATGGACGGCAGAGCCATGATTGAAGAGATAAGGTCTAACAAGAGAATCAAAGATGTTCCAATCCTCGTTCTCACCGCAACTAAGCACGTCGAGATGATTGCGCAATGCATGGAAGCCGGTTGTAATGACTACCTCGTCAAGCCGGTTAATCCAAGACTCCTCTATCAGAGGGTTCAAAACATGATAGAGAGTAATCCCAGATCACACCAGCGTGTTGTCTGTAATGTGGTGGCTGAAGTGAGCACGGGTCCGGAACAGCTCATAGGCGAGATCCAGGAGTTGTGTGAAGCCGGTGCCTGTCTTCTTCTCGACTCTCCTCTTGATGAAGGAGACATTGTAAAGGTTTCCTTCATCCTGCCCAGGGAAACGGTCCCGATTGTGTTGGGAGCCCAGATCATCTATTCAAAAGGAACGGATAGCGAGCACCAGCACGGTCTGAATTTCATTATTGTCGATGACAAAACCTGCGAAAGAATACGAGCCTACGTTGAGGCGGAGGCGGAACACAGTATACAGGAAACAGAATAACAGTTTGGTCAGCGCAACATTCCCAGCGCTTTTTCCGCAGCCGCTTCCGACTCCCTCACACAATCGTTGATCCCCACTCCCCTGAAGGCGTTGCCAGCCAGCACAAGGCCCCTCGGCAGAGCGTCCTCTGCTGATTTCAGCCGCTCAAGATGCCCCACTGTATAGAGAGGGATTGCCTTTTCCCACCTGAAAATGGTGGTGAATACAGGTTGGGCATGCAGACCCATCGTCGTACTCAGTTCGGTTCGTGCGGTCTCGACAAGTTCCGCGTCATCCAGGAATGGGGTTGTGTGATCTCTTGCTCCACCAATCATGACACGTATCAGCACCCGATCATCCGGTGAGCGGTAGTTGGGAAAGATACTCGAGGTCCACAGCGCTCCCAATATCTTCCGCCGCTCCACCGAGGGGATAAGATAACCGAATCCATGCGGTGGTTCACCAAGGTCACCGATGTCGTAACCGAGGCCAACCACAGCCATCGGTGAATAAGGAATCTGGTTAATTGCCCGGGCACTCTGCCGGGCTGCTTCCGCAAGAATGCCGGCCGCACTGTCAGCAGGCACAGCCAGGACAACTGCATCGACCGCAAACTCTTGTGATGAGGTTCTCACAATCCATCCATTACTATCCCGCACTACAGATGAAACACCGTTTCCTGTGTGTACGTGCCCTGAAAACTCCGATGCCAATCTGTCCGTCAGAGTTGACACGCCCTCTTTAAAGGAAGTCAGAACGCCTCCCGGGCCTGATGGGCCAGACGAAGCCACAACCTCCTGCCCACTTTTTTTTGCCTTTTTCCGCTCTGCCGCAATCCTCATCAGGGCCCTGATGAGCCCACCATGTGTTTCCTCCAGTTCGGCAATGCGTGGAAAACAGGCTCTCAGGCTCATCCTTTCCGGATCTCCAGCGAAAATACCCGATACCATCGGATCGAGCATGCGCTCAAGGACTTCCTCACCCAGACGTCTGCGAGCGAATTCGGCAAGGGTCGTGTCTTTTCCTGGAGGTGTTGCCGGTGCGAACAGTTCCCCGACAATCCTCAGGCGTCCCGGTAACGAGAGAAGGTTGGACTTGAAAAAGGAGACGGGGGAGGCTTTCAGTTCGTGCAGCTTTCCTCTGGAGTAGATAAATCGCCTGGCAGCGGCCTCATCGCTGGGAAGAAGGGCATCTCCCATCCCAAGGTCCCGGACCAGGTCCATGGTCCATGGCTTGCTGTCCAGGAAACCATTAGGTCCGCCCTCAACGAGAAAACCCCCCTCTCGCCTAGATGTAAACTTGCCTCCGACATGCGCCTCTTTCTCGATAACATCAACCTGAACCCGCTTACCTGACAACCGCGCCTTCTTGCGGATGAAATAAGCTGCAGACAGCCCGGATATGCCGGCGCCAATAACGGCAATTCTGGATTTGTGATCACGGGAAATCATTTTCGCCCTTCCGTTATCTCTAAATCACCAGTGCGCTCCAGAATGCGCACAAAAGTGTGGATTGCTCCCGCCAGATTGGCCTGTTCCCCTGATCCCAGGTGTTTAAACAGTTCCCGATACCTTTGCAGAATCCCGTCCTTGATCTGTTCGAGGAGAGCTTCTCCCAGGTCTGTTGTTTCCAGGACAATCTGTCTTCTGTCCCTGCTTCCCTGGGACCGTTTTACGAAGTTCATGGCAACCAGACGATCTACCATCTGACTGGCTGAACTGGTGGCGACACCCAGTTCCCGACTTAAGGATTTCAGCGTGCATGGACCCACATCGGAGAGAGACAGGAGTGCCTTGTACTGATTGTAGGTCAGATCCAGGTTCTCGTCGACGGCTCCCCGCAGATGACTCATGGCCCTCATCAGCCGTGGATAAAGACTGGCTATTTTATGGATCGGATCAGTCATTTCGAGCCCCTTGTAATTGTTGGGTCTAATATTTAGGATAACAAAATATTAGATTAACGAAATTGATTTGTCAAGTGCTGATCTCTGGCCTCTGGAATCTGGCATACTCCTTGCCTTTATTCAGGCGCTGGCAATGGGGCGAAAAGGTGGCCGCCTTTTCTCGTCCATAAAACTGGAAACAGCGTTAATCCTTAAGTGCCTAATGAGGAAGGTTTTTTTGTTGGGGCTTAACAAGCTAAGTAGGCAAGCTGCGGCCAAAACAGGAGAGAAGGAGCGGCTGGAAACTACAACGTGAAGTACAAAATGGCAACCCTGACAACAGAATTGAAACGGCTTTGCCCTTTAAAGAGCAGGACCGCTGCCCACTGCGGATGTTGTGGAAAAGAAAAGGGGAGAAACAGAAAATGATTAGAACTAAACTTATATTTTCTCTCATACTGATTAGTCTTGTATGGTTGCCAGTCAAGGGTTTCGGTGCTCAGGTGAACCTGGCCTGGCAAGCGCCCACCACAAACGAGGACGGAAGCCCTCTGTCGGATCTGGCTGGATACCAGATTTTCTGTGGAACGCAATCAGGAACTTACAGCTCAACGATTGACGTGGGCAACAAGACGTCCCACACACTTTCCATCTCCGACCAGGAGGCGCTGGGAAGAACCTGGTATTTTGCCGTCACGGCTCTGGACACATCCGGGAACGAAAGCTCCTTTTCCAATGAGGTTTCCCATTATTTCAGTACCGGCTCGTCAGTTGAAATATGTAATGGATATGATGATAACAACAACGGGGTCATCGATGAAGGCTGCATAATCTATTATCTGGACGCGGACGTTGATGGATATGGGAATCAGGCAATCTGGGTCTCAGAAATGTCCCAGCCTGGCGGGTATGTGACCGACAACACCGACTGCGACGACACAAGATCCGGTGTGTATCCCGGCGCGCAGGAGTCCTGTAACGGTCTTGACGATGACTGCAACGGAACAACGGACGAAGGGTGCAGCACGTATTATCTTGATAACGACGGTGATGGGTATGGCGACCCGGTTGACTGGGTCGTGGATATGCAGCAGCCTGTGGGCCATGTCCTCGACAACACCGACTGTGACGACACGAGAGCAACAGTGCACCCCGGAGCGATGGAAGTCTGTAATGGTATCGACGAAAATTGCAACTCCCTGGTGGACGAGGGAACGACTCAGATATTCTATCTCGATCAGGACGGTGACGGGTACGGGATCCCCTCAGGATCAGTGGACGAATGCTCTCAACCAGCCGGTTATGCGAGCGTGGCTGGGGATTGCGATGACACACAGTATGGCGTAAACCCCGCCGCAGCTGAGATCTGCAACGGCCGGGATGACAACTGCGATGGAACCGTGGATGAGGGATGCGGCACATATTATAGAGACGCAGATGGGGACGGATACGGTGATCAGGGTTCTGTCGTGTCTGGTGATACGCCTCCTCCCGGTTACGTCGAGCAGAGCACCGACTGCAACGACAGCGATCCTGCTATCCACCCGGGGGCGAGCGAGACCTGCAATGGCTTCGATGACAACTGCAACGGCACCACGGATGAAGGATGTTTCACCTATTATCTGGATGCCGATGGTGACAGTTACGGTGACCCCGGACAGTGGCTGGTCGATATGAATCAACCAGCCGGTTATGTTACTGACAACAGTGATTGCGCGGACAGCGATCCTGCTATCCATCCGGGGGCGAGCGAGATCTGCAACGGCATCGATAACAACTGCGATGGTTCAGTCGACGAGGGTTGCGGGGTCTACTACAGGGACGCAGACAGCGATGGATACGGAGACCAGAATGTCAGCGTGTCTGACCTGTCACAACCACCGGGCTATGTTGGGAACTGGACAGATTGTGACGACGTGGATTCTCTGATCAACCCGGGTGCTCTGGAGAACTGCACCGACCTGGTGGACAATGACTGCGACGGTCTGGTGGACAACACTGATGCCGATTGCTTTTCCGCCGGGCCCAACACCCCGACAGGGTTAAATGTTACCATCCAGCCGGTGGATCCGGCGACAGGAGCCGACTTCGTTCAGGTAACCTTTGAAGAGGTCACCAATGGTGGCGACACAAGGTTGGGAATTTCCCAGAACGGACCGCCTCCGCCCCCAGGCTACAAGATATCTAATCCATACAGCACCTTCGATCTTTCCACGACGGCTTTGTTCAATGGTCTTGTTGAGACATGCGTGGATTACAATGGTCTTAATTTCGGCAATGAGAAGGAGATGAAGATATTTCACCGATTCGACCAGGATGGGGATGGCATTGATGACGCATGGGCTAATGTGACGACCTATCATAATACTGATGAAAATATAATCTGCGGAGTGGCTGGCTCATTTTCGACATTCGGTGTATTCGAAACCGACAATCCGTATGCGGCACTGTCAGAAACCTCGGAGTCGGGTGGATGTTTTATCGCCACAGCCGCCTACGGATCATACCTCGATCCGCATGTCAAGATCCTCAGGAGATTCAGAGACCACTACCTGCTGACAAACTCCCTCGGAAAGCATCTCGTCAGGACCTACTACAGGCTCTCACCCCCGGCGGCTCGCTGGCTGTCTGAGCACGACCGTGCGAAGGACACAGTGCGTGTTATCCTGATACCCCTTATTGGAATGGCCTGGCTTCTCCTGAACGCCGGCGCCCAGGCAGGGCTTCTGGTTCTGGGCCTGTTCTGTGTCCTGGTGACGGTTGTCCTGCGCTGGACCTGCAAGTGGCGGCACATGGAAGGCAGGAAGGCGTGTGCGGGGCGCGAGGGCGCCGCTGATAGATAGACGCTGTTAACGGGGTTTTCTCTCTCTCTCTCCTTGAAAAGAGCCATGGCGGGCAAAGACGGTTACCCGCCATGGCTCTCAGAGGGTAAACGAACTTCCGGCTCCTTGTCTGCCATCGAGGGCCGAGATCACAAGATCGGCCAGGGCCTGAATAAAATCGGGCCGTGTGTTCAGCGCCGGTGCCCTGACATAGGTCCTGAATCCCAGGCTTTGCGCGAGCTCCATATGCTGGATGTCCAGCTCATACAGGGTTTCGATGTGATCCGACACAAAAGATACTGGAACAATAACTACCGGTGGAGCTCCCATGCCTGCAAGTTCACGCAAAGCGTCAGGCAGGGATGGTCCCAGCCATTTGACGGGTCCAAGACGGCTCTGGAAAGCCAGTTGGTGCTGTCTCTGGCCGAGCCTCTCTATAACCCCGTTCATGGTAAGCAAGGTCTGTTCGTAATAGGGGTCTCCGGATTCAATCAGTGCTTCGGGAACGCCGTGGGCGGTAAAAAGAATCACGGCGTCATCCCTCTCATCAGAAGGTATCCTCTCAAGTGCTTCTGCAACTGTTCCAGCCAGGGAATCGAGATATCCGGGATGCGCCGGCCACCGGTCAATTATGGTGGCGCCGGCTTCGAAAGATGAGGATGTGAGCGCACGGGAAAGCTCGGTGAGGCAACTACCGGTGGTGGCCTGACAGTACTGGGGATACAGAGACAGGACAGCCAGGTTCCTGGCGCCTTCCTCCTCTGAGCGGAGGACAGAATCTGAAATAAAAGGGTGCCAATAGGAGAATGCGGGCAGAACGGACGATGTCTGTTGCCCCATCCTGTTCAAAGCCTCCCCGAGGGCCCCGGCCTGGCTCCAGGTGATCCGGGCAATGGGACTCCTGCCGCCTATGAGACGGTATCTGGGTATAACCTTCCGGGCTCTCCGGGCCGAAAGGATGGAAGCGAGGGGGATTCGCAGAAAGCCGGGCAGTCCTACAATGGCCGGATCGGAGAAAAGGTTTTTCAGAAAAGGACGAACCGCATCCAGGGAATCAGGACCTCCCATGTTGAGCAGAAGAATCGCTAATTTGTCGGATTCCATGCCCCTCTCCGGTTTCAGATCAGCGCTTGTATTCGTGAACGGCCTCAACCAGGGCGATGGCGTTCTCCATGGGTGTCTGAGGCAGGATGCCGTGCCCGAGATTGAAAATGTGCCCGGGTTCCGGTCCTGCTTCATCCATTAAACGATGAGCCCTTTTCCTGATCTGATCCGGGGAAGCGAAGAGGACGGTCGGGTCCAGGTTCCCCTGGACAGCCTTGAATTGACCGAGGCTTTTCCTCGCCAGAGAGATGTCCTGGCGCCAGTCAATGCCAATTACGTCCACATCCAGGTCTCCCATATGATGGGACAGATAGGAACCGTTGTTGAGATAATAGATAACCGGAACTCCCTTGCGGTCAAGTTTGGAAATCACTTTTTTGGTGGGGTTGAGAGCAAAACGCACGTATTCGGAATCGGCGAGTATCCCGCCCCAGGTATCAAATATCTGAACGGCCTGAGCACCGGCATTGATCTGTGCGTTAAGATAGGAAGCGACCACATCGGCGAGTTTGTCCATCAGCTCGTCAGCAAGCTCAGGGCGGGAATAGACAAGTCCTTTTATGTGGTGGAAGCTCTTGGTCGTTCCTCCCTCAACACCGTATGTGGCCAGCGTGAAAGGGGCCCCGGAAAACCCGATGAGCGGAACCCGGCCCTCAAGCTCTGATCGGAGCATGCGGATAGCTTCAAGGACAAAAGGAACATCCTCCTCCGGCTCAATCGCTCTTAACGCCCTGATCTCTTTCTCGTCACGAACTGCCCCGAGTACAGGACCGACTTTGTCCTCAAAAGCCACTGGAATCCCCATGGGTTCAAGAGGGATTAGAATATCTGAAAAGAGGATGGCTGCGTCTACATTGAGGAGTTCGATGGGAAGCAATGTGACTTCAGTGGCCAGTTCGGGGGTTTTGCACAAAGTGAGAAAATCCACCTCGCCGCGTACGGCCTGATATTGAGGCATATATCTGCCGGCCTGTCTCATGATCCATATTGGAGTATGGGGGACTGGTCGGCGGTAGCAAGCTTCTATGTAAGGGTATTTACTCATGGGATATCCGCTCCTTCATCTCGCCTTCCTCACCTGAATCCCGGGCGAACTTTTTCGGAATGTGACTGCAGAAGGGTTCTTCCTCCATATAGTCGTCGACAACAGCAAGGGCCCGGGCGCGGCAGCCTCCACACACACCAAGATACTCACATGAGCCGCATCGACCCTTGTAGTCCTTGAAGCTTCTGATATCCTCAAAGATCCTTGAATTATCCCAGATCTCCCTGAAGCTCCGTTCGCGGACATTGCCCGCTGACATGGGGAAATAACTGCAGGGCTGTACGTCGCCTCGGCTGCCGATGAAGGCGATAGACTGGGCTGCGATGCACCCTTTGGCGCCTCCGGTGCCGAACTTCAGGTTCCTGCGCTTAAAATCGATCCCCTTTGCTTCGGCCTCCTGCTGAACGATGCGATAGTAATGAGGGGCACAGGTCGGGCGGACAAGCATTTCCTTTTCCTCAAGCTCCATCTCAAAATGCCACTTGAGAATCTCGTCGTAATCCTCTTTGGAGATCAGTTCGGCCATAAGTTCTTCACCCCGGCCCATGGGAACGATCATGAACATGTACCATGCAACCGCTCCGATCTTTTTGGCCAGCCTGTAGGTGTCAGGGATGTCGTCCTGGTTGCGCCGGGTAAAGGAGGAATTGATGAGAAATTCAATGTCGTGCTTCTTAAGATGTTGGGCAGCCTGCAGTGTTGTCTCGAAGGCCCCGGGCTGTTTGCGGAAATTATCATGAACTTCCGGTGTTGAACCATCGAGGCTGAGCGAAACAATACGGATACCGGACTCCCTGATCCGTTCGCACATCTGGTCGTCAATGAGGCTGCCATTGGTAGCCAGAGCCATTCGCAGCCCTTTTTCAGTTCCGTACGCGGCGATCTCGAAGACATCCTCGCGCAGAAGAGGTTCGCCGCCGGAAAGAACCACAACAGGCCTGGCAAAAGAGGTGATTTCATCGATGAGCGACTTAGCCTCCTCGAGTGTAAAGTCGCCCTGATCCGACCCCATGCTTGAAGATGATCGGCAGTGAATGCAGTTGAGATTGCATCTGCCCGTTATCTCCCAGGCGAGCCATTTGGGCTCGAAAATCTTTTTCTTCACCCGAAGTTCCATAAAGGTCGATAAACTAACATAATTACGAAGAAAGGGAAAGATAGGGACAGAGTCAAAGTTTGAGATAAGGGCATTCTGGGTGTTGTACTATGTACTATGGACTATGTACTATGGACGAAAGTCCTGTCAGAGAAGGAGGAGATGTGGAAGACAATGAAATAGAGGGATACCTGCGCACCATGATGGCCGATGTCCTGAACCGGGAGATCTATCCTGTTATCGACAAGCTGCGTATGGCCGAGATGGACAACAGGAGGATTTTCAGGATCATGTCCGAGATGGTCAAGGGCCTTGAGGTCATGGGGAAGCTGCCCGATTCGGTAACCATCTTCGGGTCCGCCCGAACCAAACCGGAGGATGACCTTTATCGAACCGCCCGGAAAATTGGCCGGAGATTTGCCGAGGAAGGCTATGCCGTAGTTACCGGAGGCGGCCCGGGCCTTATGGAGGCCGCTAACCGCGGGGCTACAGATGGGGGCGGAGAATCCGTTGGTCTGAACATAGTTCTTCCTGAGGAGCAGGAAGCCAATAAATATGTTAAGACATCGCTGAGTTTTCGGTACTTTTTCATCAGGAAGGTTATGTTCGTCAAATACGCAAAGGCGCTTGTTATCATGCCCGGCGGTTTCGGAACGATGGATGAACTTTTCGAATCCCTTACACTGAAACAGACAGGGAAGATGCAGCGGTTTCCCATTATCCTCTACAACAAAGAATACTGGGGAGGCCTGTACGATTGGATGAGGAAGCAAATGGTCGACAATGGATTCATCGGTTCGGAGGAACTGGAGCTGTTTGCCATAACCGATGACCCCGAAGATGTGGTCGACCGTGTATGCAGATATTGCGAGGCCCAGAAAGAGCCCTACATGTCGTATGTGGAACCTGATGAGTTCAACGAGAGGACCTGAACAGAGGAAGAAATGACAGACGTTCCCACGTGGGAGGGGATCACAATAGTACTGTGTGTCCTGCTCTCGGGATATTTCTCAGGATCCGAGACGGCATTCGTCAGCTTGTCGAGGGCCAAGATCCAGACCATTCTTGACAGCAGAGGGAAGAAACGAGACCCTTTGAGAATCTGGCTTGACAACCCCAGTGCCCTGCTCACGTCCATCCTCATCGGCAACAACCTGGTCAATGTTACCGCATCCGCCCTTGCCACGGACATCGCATCAAAGATGTTCCGGAGCCAGGCCCTCGCCGTTGCGGTGGGCGTCATGACCCTCGTTATCCTGGTGTTCGGGGAGATAACCCCTAAAGTTCTGGCCAGGCGGTACGCTGAACGGTTTGTCGTATCTGTGGCATACACTTTGGGCCTGTTCTACTATGTCACGTGGCCGATTACGCGACTCTTCACATGGATAACCTCCAGTTTGATTAGAATGACAGGAGGAGACCCATCCCGGGACTTCAGCACGGTAGAGGCGGCAGAGCTGGAGCTGCTCGTGTCTCTGAGTGCCCGTGAAGGGGGCATAGACAAACACCCTGCCACCATCATCAACAGGGTTTTCAATCTAAGCCGCTTGACAGTTAAGGATATCATGATCCCCAGGACAGAGATGATCGGTCTGGAACAATCGGAGGATGTTGATCACATCATTGGAGTCTCCAATCGCAGCGGCCACAGCAGGTTGCCGGTTTACCGGGACAACATGGACCAGATGGTCGGGGTTTTTCATGTGAAGGATCTACTTCTTGTTCCCCGGGAGGAGTGGAGAGATTTCAAGCTGACGGACCATTTCCACCCGCCCTACTATGTTCCTGAAAGTGCTCCTCTTGGAAGAACGCTGCGCGAATTCCAGAAGCGAAAAATCCACCTTGCTGTGGTCGTGGATGAATTCGGCGGGACCGAGGGTGTGGTTACCCTCGAGGACATCCTCGAAGAGCTTGTCGGAGAGATACAGGACGAGTTCGACCGGGATGTTGTGATGATAAGAAAGCTTCCGTCAGGTGCCCTTGAAGTTTCAGGACGGGCGCCGGTAGAGGATTTGAGAAAGATATTCCCTCAACTCGGGACCGAATTCCCATCCAAGACGGTGGGAGGTCTCATCATGGAGGTCACCGGTCGTGTTCCCTCGCCTGGAGAAACGGCGGATGCCCTTGGCCTGAAATTCACCATCCTCGGTTCGGATGAAAGGCAGGTCAAGCGGGTGAGAGTTGAGCCCCTTTCCTCCGCTGAATAGTATCCCCCTGCCCACTGAGATCGAGGCTTTTCCACAGGGTTTTCCACACCTGTGGAAAAGTGTGACGTTTACTCAACACTTTACGGTTACGGTTTGTGTTGATGACTTTTTACGAAGTCAACCTCAAACCTCAAACCTCAAACCTTAAACTCGAGGCAGGGAATTATTCTCTGTCCCGTTTGCTGTACACGCAGCCGCAGTATTTCTGCCGGTATAGCTTGTACTGTTTACTCAGTTCCACGCTTCTCCGGAACCCATCTTTTTTCTTCAGATCAGTTGGCAGATATTCGATACCGTGGAGCAGGCCTGCCTCCTCACCGAGGTGGTTGATCATCTCAGGATCCTTGTGAGGGCTGACCGTCAGAACGGCTGCAAACAGGTCGAATCCGCCTTCTTTCGCCGCGCGTGCCGTTTCCCGGAGCCTCATGCGGATGCACTGTACGCAACGCCTGCTCTTCTCAGGTTCATCCTCCATGCCCTCAGCGGCCTTGAACCATCGTTCAAAGTTGTAGTTCCCTTCGCGATAAGAAAAGGACACTGCCTCGGAGAGATCTTTCATGGCCGCACCTCTAAGGCGGTACTCCTCCAGTGGGTGAATATTGGGGTTGTAGAAATATCCCTCAACCTCGTATTGATCCGTCAACCGCTCGATCCCGATAGCCGCGTCAGGAGCGCAGCAGATATGGAGCAGCAGTTTTCTCTTGCTTTTCATCCCTGAAAATTATATACAGCAATCCGTTTTGTAAAGCGTTTATCTATAACCACAAGGCAAGGAGGAGTAAAATGGTCTGTACAATTCTCAAGGAGGAAATCGATTGCATTTTCATGACCCGGCAGGGCTGCACCTACAACGGTGGACACTGCGAGCCGGTGGTGGAGGCCTGCGAGGGCTGCGATCATCTCAAAGAGGTGGACAGTGATTACTACTGTGTCACCAGCGCCAACCCGGCCGCGAAGTGGAACATCGGTTCCTGTAATTTCGCAACCCATGTCGTTACCCAGATCTCAAACGGTGACGTGGCCAAGGTCAATCCCCTGAAGGCTTCCAAGAGGGCCGCTTCCGGTCGCAGTTAAAGGTAGTTAAGGAGTCGGACAGTCAAAAAAAGGGTGGTCCCGACGGGACCACCCTTTTTTGTGTTGTCCCCGGTGTCAGAGACCGTATCGTTCGCCTTGTTCTTTTTCCCTCAATATGATATTAGCGAACCGGCTGGCCGTAAAACCCTGTTTGACAGTTTAATACGGACGGGATCGCTCCTGTTCCTTACGGACGGGATCGCTCCTGTTCCTTACGGACGGGATTGCTCCTATTCCTTGAAAGCAAGGGAGGTAACGCGGTTTTGATCGCAGTTTTGTCGTACTACTATCCACTGCTAATCCCTCTGGCCCCGCTCGTCGCTGCGGCCCTCACTGCGCTTCCACGCCGGGATATGAGCGACGGTCGCTACACGATGGGCTGGTGGGCGTTTGTTGCCGGCTTCATAGCTTCCCTCCTGATTCTTTGGCAGGTGGCCCAGAGCGCAGATCCAATTCGCGTTGTTCTGTTTGCGTGGCCATGGAAGATCTTGCCGGTGGTGGAACTCTCCATCGATCGGTTGGCTGCCATCATGATGGTGGTCATCTCGGGAATCGGAACACTGCTCTATCGCTATTCTACTCGGTACCTGCAGCAGGACGCCGGGCTTCCCCTGTATCAGACTATGTTTGCGCTCACCGTTTCGTCGCTGCTCTTCATGGTTTCGAGCGCCGATCTCGTGACCCTCTTTATTTCGTGGCAGCTGCTGAGCTGGCTTCTGTCCTTGCTTTCGCACAACTATTCACATGTTCCAACAGCACAGGCCTCCTTTCGAACCTTCATCATGCTGCGGGCCGGGGACATTGCGTTCCTCGCCGGAATCGTGCTGGCCTATCACCTGTATGGAACCGTCCAATTCGCACCGCTGTTCGAACGGGCCGTGGCAGATCCAATGCAATTGGCATTGCTTGGCGGCCTGGAGATGAGCGGCGCGACCGCGGTCGCTCTGCTCATCTTCATCGGAGCGATGAGTAAATCGGCCCAGTTTCCGCTACACATGTGGTTGGCAGATTCACTCTACGCGCCCACTCCTATCCATGCGCTGCTGCATGCAGGCATCATCAATGCAGGCGGTTTTCTGCTCAATCGGCTGGCTCCGCTGTATGCCCTCAGCTCCACGACGCTTCACGTAGTGTTCGCCGTCGGCCTGGTCACGGCGATCGTCGGCACAAGTATGATGTTGGTGCAGAACGACATCAAGAAGACCCTGGGCTACTCCACCATGGGCTATATGATCATGGAGTGCGGGCTCGGGGCCTTCTCGCTGGCGGTCTTTCACCTCATCGCCCACGGGCTGTTCAAGGCCTCGATCTTTCTCAACTGTGGAGACGTGATTCACCAGAATCGCCACGATCCCCAACGACCACAGCATGCTTCGACGGCGGAAACAGACACGGACTCGTCCGGATGGTTCACCGCTCTGATCGTGTCCCTGGTCCTGCCATTTGTGATCGTCTACGCAGCACACCATTTCCTCGATATCGCGATCCTGGACTCTCATGGACTGTTGATCTTCCTGCTCTTCAGTTGGGTCACCGCGTCAACCGCAGCGCTGTCGATCTTCCACTCCAACATCGAGGCATCCGTGGCGGTACACGGCTACATGCTGGTGGCGGTCGGGTTGGTGTCGGCGGTGTACTTGTTTGCCGCCGAGAGCTTCACCCACTTCCTCTATCCGGAAGAGGGGGTCGTCGCGGCATACTTTCAGGCCGGGGCCCTGCCACAGGGAGTGTTTTTGGCGGTCATGGCGTTGTTCGTTCTGTCCATCACCGGCGGTTGGTTCTTCGTGTACGCTGACCGCAGTGGTCAACGCGCGCTACGTTCGGGATCCTTCCTGACCCATTTGTATTTGTTCTTCGCAAACCGCCTCTATCTCGACGCGCTTGCCCTGAGACTCTTTAGCGCTCTCGGGCGCGCCGGACGAGCGCTCGATCGGTCTCGGGTTCCCTTCCTGGTTCTGGCGGTGATCGCCCTGGTCATCGGCGGCCAGAGCATGTCATGGGAGCTCTCGGGAGACTCCCTGGGCGCCGTCGCGGGCGTCCTTATCTGCTCTTGCCGCTGTTCCCGTTCCATGTCGTCTACGTGACGGCACTGACGCGCGCGCCTAGAGGCCTGACGGTAGCGCTGTCGATCTTGCTGCCGGCCCTCGGAGTTGGTGGGGCGGCCGTGCTGATCCCGAAGTTGCCGCCCCCGGCACTTTCGGCGGTCGGCGTCCTGGCGGCGGTCGGCGCTGTGTGGGGATCCATCAAAGCGCTCGCACAGGTTCGAGTCTCTCAGTTGCTGGCCCATGCCGGACTCGCTCTGTACTCCGTGCTCTGGTGGCATCTCGCCCAGGTCGGCAAGCTCACGCCCCATTCGATGTTGTACGCCTCGGCGGTGACACTTGCCCTCGGCGGGCTGACGTTTGGGTGGGATCGCGTTCGTGTCCGCTACGGCGATCTGGACTTGAACCAGATCGGTGGACTGTTCCGGCCCATGCCGCGCTTCGCCCTGTGCATGGCCCTATTGGTCATGGCCGTGGTGGGATTGCCACCGTTTGCTCTGTTCTTCGGCTATCTGGCTATGTTGTTCAGCCCGTCGACGACGATGTCGGCAGGCCTGGTTGCCGTCATCGCGGCCTGGTTCGCCGCGTCCTGGTACATGTTCGGACTGATGAGGCGGCTCCTGTTCGGCCCACATCGGACGGACCTGCGCTACGAAGATCTTGGCCCTGCTGAGATCGGCGCATTCGTGGTGGTGATCGCCCTGTTGATCCTCCTCAGCGGAGTTCCGGAAGAGTGGATGGAGGCAGGGGTCACCATGCTCGCTCAGATCCAGGGAGGGGTGTCATGATGACCGAACGATTCAAGGAACTCCACGAGCTGGTCGAGCGCTCGAGCTTGGTCATCGCCCACTATTGGCCGATGACCGGCTTTGTCCACCACAACCCGCTTCATGACCTGGTGACATTTCGTTTCCAGGAGGCAGTTCGCGTTGCCCGGCGCTTCACCGGAGGCCGAGGCTATTTGCCGAACGAACAGTATCGAGAGCTCGTGAAGTCCGGCAGGATCTCGTCGCAGCACCTGGATGCGGCCGTTCGAGCCTTCGCACGAGACGACGAGCTGGAGGTCGCGGGACAAAAAATCAGCCACTTCGAGGTTCTCCGGGCTCACCTGCTCGAAGGCATCACGGCGCCTTCGGACGAGACGGTCGAAGCGCTGGTCGATCGTGCACCGAACCGTACCGAGATCCGTGCGGTGGCTGGACGTGTCAACCCAAAAGTCGAGGAGCCAGACGATACCCGCGCAATCGGCAGGGATATGACCCTGGTGAGCTGGTGCGACAGCGCGTTGCACAAACAGGTGGAGTGGACGCTGAATCGGGAGGTCATCAAGTGGTGTGAAGCCTTCCTGGACGAGGGCCACGCTGTGTGGCCACGCCGCCTGGAGGTCGCTGGCGGCCAGGGAATGGTCACCCTGCGGAATCGCCGACAGCGGCAGGAAGATCGCCGCTTTGCCCGAAGCGCCAGAGGAGGCTGTTCTGAGCCACCTCGAAGCCCTCGGCATTCCGTCCGAACTCAGGGGTGATTATCTCTCTCTCGAGCTGGCCTCTCTGTACGGCTGGGCGAGCTTCATCAAGTATCGTGCCGAACAGAGATCTCATGAGTGGCAGACGCACTACCCGATAGACCTGGTTCAGTACCTCGCGGTCCGTCTGTTCTACGAGCGCGAACTCGTAGAGCAGACCTGTCGGGCGGAGCTCGGCATCGAAGGAAAGCTCGACGCGATCGTCTCGCACGTGCGTGACCGCCGGAAAGGGGCCGACTCCGGTGGACTCGAGACCGCGCGTCTCGCATCAGCCTGGCGGCTCTCGGTGCTCGCCACCGCCCTTGGACTTTCGCCGACGGCGCTCGAGCAGGCCGCACCCGCGCAGCTCGACCTGCTCCTGCATTGGCTGAACGATTTCCCAGAGTCCGAGCACGGACCCGTGTGGCTTGAGGCCTTCGAGGCCGGATACCAGGAAGACCTGATTCAGAAGCTTCGATCGGCGGTTTCCAAGCCCGAGGCCGGTGTCGGCGAATCGACGCGTCCCCTCGCTCAGGCCGTGTTCTGCATCGACGTTCGTTCAGAACCGTTCCGGCGAAACTTGGAAGTGGTCGGGAACTACGAAACCCTCGGCTACGGAGGATTCTTAGACATCCCCCTCCGCGCGCGTGCGGTGGGCCACCACCACCTGACGAATCAATGCCCGGCGATCGTCAACCCCAAGTACACCGTCCACGAGGTGGTCAGAGAGTCCCAGAAGGCTAAGGAGCCCAGATTCAAGTCAGGCAAGGGGTTTCTCTACGCGCTTAAAAAGATCAGCCATGACATGAAGAGCCACGTGCTCACGCCCTACGTCAAGGTGGAAGCGCTCGGTTGGCTCTTCGGTGTACCCCTCTTCGGGCGGACGATGTTTCCCCTGGCCTACCGCAAGTTCCGCAAACGTTTTCACGACGCCATCGCGCCGCCGGTTGGAACGGAGATGACTGTGGACCGGAACGACGCGGGCTTTGGTTTGACCGCCGAGGAGCAGGCCACCCAAGTCGAATCAGTGCTTCGGGCGATGGGGCTGACCAGGAACTTCGCCCGGCTCGTCGTCATGGTTGGCCACACGAGCAGGTCGGACAACAACCCCTACGAGTCGGCGCTCGACTGTGGCGCGTGCTGGGGCAACTCCAGCAAGCCCAACGTGCGCCTGTTCGCGGCCATGGCCAACAAGCCTCACAATCGCGAGTACCTGGCGCAGTGCGGCATCATGGTTCCCGAGGACACACATTTCATCGGCGCCGAGCACAATACGACGACGGACGCGGTAGCTCTGTTCGACTTCGAAGATCTACCGGAGACGCATCGCAAAGACGTCGAAGCGTTGAAGGAAGACCTGCGACAAGCGGCCGTCAGGAACAGCCACGAGCGGTGTCTTCGACTGCCCGGCGTCCGTCATGATCCGTCACCGGCCGTGGTGGCCAAGGAAGTCGGACGGCGGGCAGGGGACTGGAGCGAAACCCGGCCAGAGTGGGGCCTCTCGCAGAACGCCGCGTACATCATTGGGAGCCGGACGCTGACCCGGGATTTCAATCTCGAGGGCAGGACGTTTCTCAATTCCCACGATTACCGGGTCGACCCGACGGGCGCTCTGCTCGAAAGGATCATGAACGGTCCGTTGGTCGTCGGCCAATGGATCAACGGCGAGCACTACTTCTCGGCAACAGATCCGGAAATCTACGGCAGCGGGAGCAAAATATACCACAACGTCGTCGGGCGCATCGCCGTCATGTCTGGTCCCCAGAGCGATCTGCGGACTGGCCTTGCCTGGCAGTCGGTCATGAACGGTGAGCTGGCGTACCACGAACCCATGCGATTGTTCGTCGTGATCGAAGCGCCGCGGGCTCGAATCCTCGAGATCGTCGAGCGCGCACCGCTTCTCAAGCAGTTGTGCGACAACGAGTGGATCCACCTGGTAGCAATCGATCGCGAGAGCGATGAGCCCCTCTATCGGTACCGACCCAAGCAAGGATGGGCCAGCATTCC
>QIEJ01000147.1 GCA_003228585.1 Pseudomonadota bacterium | reverse complement strand
GGCCGGCGCAGGGACAGGACCGGGAACTCCCTCCGGACCCTCTCCACCTCCCCCAATTCGATGGACACCGACAGAACGCCTTCCCCGTTATCCATCCGGCCAATCACTTCGCCCATGGGGCCCGCCACGAGGCTGTTGCCTCCCAGGACCAGGCCGGAGCCGTCGTCACCGCACGAGTTTGTCGCCGCGACAAAGAGCTGGTTTTCCATGGCTCTGAGTCGTACAAGATCGATAAAATGGTTGATCCGTTTTTCCGGCCATTGGGCGGACACAAGGATGATTCGACTCTCTTCCAGGCAGATCTTTCTTGCCAACTCTGGAAATCTCAGATCGAAGCAGATCATGAGGCCAACACATGTTTCGTTCCAGCTGATGACAGAGGTGCTGTCTCCTGGATGAAAGGCCGATACTTCGCCGGTCAGCGGAAACAGATGGACCTTGACATACGAACCGGTCCTTCTTCCCATACGGTCCATCATGACCAGGGTGTTTGCTACGCCGTCATCACTGTGCTCCGGCAGCGATCCTGCCACGGCCACTGAACGGGAACCTGCCAGAGTGGACATCCACTCAACGGTCTGCGTGGACAGATCCGCCATTTTTCCAAGGTCCGCATAGTAGAACCCTGTGGAGAACATCTCCGGCAGAAGTATCAGGTCATCCTCGTCAGTATTTATACTCTCAACGAGTTCGTCGGCTCGTGCAAGGTTGTGTTCCAACTGACCCGCAATCACTCTCCACTGGACCAGATGGATTTTAAAACACCTCTGTTCCATTACTCAGCACCCCAACTCTCCAAACATTGACAGTGTCGCAAAAAGTCCAAGCGGGACTTTTTGCGAAGTCATCAACATTGAACGTTTTACATTGCTCTGTAACCCCTCGCCCTTGATGGGGAACAGTTGAACCTGTATAATATGACCGTACGATGGAGAAGTCCATCCGCCAAAGAGTATTTTTTAAGGATACTTTACCTTTATCGGGGTAATCCCGGAAGGAGAACAGCTTGATTGTCCAATGTGACCAGTGTGAGGCCAGATACCGCATCGCCGACGAGAAGGTAACCGGCCAGGGAGTCAGGGTGCGCTGCGCCAAATGCGACAACGTCTTTACTGTCAAACCCCCGCCGGCATCCGAACAGGAAGCCCCTGCGGCAACTGACGAGGCTCAAACCGGTCATAAGAGTGCGGGTTCGGAGGACAAAATCCCTGCACAGGAGCAGGTCCCCGCGGATCCCGTGTCCAGGGACGAACCAGAGCAGCAACCCTCAAAAAGCCTGGGCGATTTCTCCGGTCCAGGCGGCGCCCCCGGTCCGGACAGCGGGCCGCCTGAAGTGGAGAAGACCCCGCCACCGGATGAACCAGCCTCCCCAGCTTCCGATGACCCGGGCACGGAATGGGGGAACATTGCTCTGGGTCCTCAACAGGACGAGGACCGCACTGACATGGATATGGACCTTGCCTCACCGTCACCTCCCGAATCCATGCAACATGATACCGGTTCGCCCCTGGACCCACCGCTGCCTCCACCCGTCCCTGCCCAGAAGGATGCCCCACTACCACCCAGAGAGACAACAACGGCTTCCAGAATCACCGCTCCCTCCCGTCCCGCCAAAGGAGGCGGCAAGAGAATGCCATTTCTCCTTATCCTTGCCCTGTTGGCAGCAGCGGGATACTTCGCTTACCCCAAGGTTCAACAGTTGATAAAGTCCAGAAGCCCGGCGGAAGAGGGTGCCCTGGTAGTTCAGGATATCGTTGTCGGAACCGTGAAACAACAGAACGGTACCCTTCTTGCCATAGTGCGGGGCAAGATCAGGAATGATTCGTCAGGAAGCAAAGGGATGATCCAGGTTCAGGGAACATTCAAGGGACCGGATGGCCGGGTTCTGGCCGAATCGATCTCCTATTGTGGCAACACCTTTACAGACAGGGAGCTGGCAACGAACAGCCTGGAGAGCACGCGGTCAGCTCTCGCCAACGAGCTGGGTCAGAGCCTCAGTAACTCCTCACTCAAACCCGGAGATACCGTCCCATTCCTCATCGTTCTTGATAACCCGCCCAGCCAGATCAAAGAGGTAACGGTGACGGTAAGGAAGTGGAGCAATACTACCTGAGGTCTTCCTCCGAGTCCTCCTCCTCGAGAGCCTGCAGGCTGGCTTCGAAATCCTTCAGAGCCACGTACACAGAAACCTTTTTCGATCTGCCGCCGTGGTCGACACCGGGGTAGGGTTGGCTCGCCTCGATCTTGCACGGAATTCCTTCTCCCTCAAGGCGGCTCTTTACCAGATAGGCTTCGGACTCATCGGACGTGGCCAGCAAGAGTTTCCAGCTTTCACTCTTCACCATGGAGTCCCTCCTTCCGGGTAATCTGACTCTGGCGAAATCATGTGTGCCTGGCAACCCGGAAACGAAATAGTTCCACCGGGTCGTCTTTGCCGATACCTGCCTTTCTCCTGGCAATGGCAACCTGGTCCTCGGCTTTCTCAATACCCTCCAGGTCGGGCAGGAGAACTCCCGTTTTCCCTCCGCTTCTTACAATAACACCGAACCTGGAAGGATCAAGGGATGTGATGTCTTCCACCAGCTCAGGCGAGGAAAGAACATCCACTGATATCTCCAGTTCATCCAGTTCCTCAGCTGTAACCGGATCGAATCGGGGATCCCGGGTCGCTGCGCTGATGGCGTTTTCCACTACTTCGCCCGAAACATTGTCGGTAACAGGGAGCAGCGTTCCGATACAGCCTCTCAACTGATTGTGCTTCTTGATGCTGACGAAGACCCCCGCCTTGCCGGGCACGACCATATCGTCAGGAGGATCGATTTTGCGCCTCTCGCGGATGAAGGTTTCTATGGCTCGGCGGGCCAATTCGACCAGAACTCGGCCGGCATTACCTTCCCCGTTTGACATCACGTCCTCCTTCTGGTCACATAGGAGGTCAGGTTTTCAAGGCTGTCACGGATGGCGCCCTGTGGGATATGCTGCAGGTTCTGTTTCGCGCTGTCAGCATAATCCTGGGCGATATTCTGTGCCATTTCCAGGGTTCCGCACTTCCTCATCAGGGAAAGGACCATCTGAAAGTCCTCTGACTCGGGGGAATCTTTGAGAAAGACATCCGCCATTTCCCGCCTTTTTTCACTCTCCAGATTTTTCATAAGCAGGATGATAGGAAGGGTGACTTTCCCTTCCATGAAGTCCTTGCCGATTGTCTTGCCCAGTTCGCCAAGATCGGCATTGTAATCCAGAATGTCGTCGATTATCTGAAAGCTGAACCCCAGATTTTTCCCGAAGTTCTCGAGAGCTTCAAGGGGTTCTCCCGCGAAACCGGAGAGATAGCCTGCGGAAACACACGACGCCGCGAAGAGGCTGGCCGTTTTCCCATCGATCACCTCGAGATACTCTTCCACACTGGTGGCCGTGGAGAATGAACGCAGCAGTTGCAGAACCTCACCCCGTGCCATAAGAGTGGTGGCCGCGGAAATTGTTTCGAGGATGCCCAGATGACCGATGTCAACCAGCAGAGAAAAAGCCCTTGAGAGAAGGTAATCTCCGGAAAGGACACTGGGTTCCGCACCCCAGAGACGATAGGCCACCCTGTGTCCTCTTCTCATGTCGGACTGATCCACGACGTCGTCGTGAAGCAGCGTTGCCGTGTGAATGAATTCTACCGAAACGGCAAGTCGGTAGACATCCTCATCCGGCGCTCCCTCGTTGAAGGAGGAGATGAGGAGAACAAGCAGGGGACGAAAACGTTTGCCGCCCCCATCCAGAAGATGTTCAAAGATCCGATCGATAACAGGAACATCGGTACTCAGATACCGGCGGAAATACTCCTCCAGATGTTCACATTTCTCAACCACCGGTTCACGGATAGCATCCAGTGAAATACGATGCCTGACGTCTGTCATCCCCTACTCCTCGGATTCGGTCTCCAGCTCCTCCCCCATTATATAGGCGTTCATGGCTCTGGAAGCAAGCCTGCCGTCCCCCATGGCGAGGATGACCGTCGCGGCACCGCGTACGATATCACCTCCTGCGTAGACTCCAGGCAAGCTGGTGGCGCCGGTTTTCTCATCGACCTCCACATATCCCCATTTATTCAGTTCCAGTCCCGGTGTCGACTGGGTGAGCAGCGGGCTTGCACCAGTCCCTACGGAAACGATGACAACGTCCACATCCATGATAAACTCTGATCCCTTGATGGGAACAGGACGGCGGCGGCCGGAGTCATCCGGTTCACCCAGCTCCATCTGAATGCACTCCATTGCCTTTACCGAACCTTCGTCATCCCCCAGGATCCTTGTGGGGTTACAGAGGAAGTGGAATTCGATCCCCTCCTCCTCGGCATGGTGGATCTCCTCGATACGGGCAGGCATCTCATTTCTCGAACGCCTGTATACAACTATGGACTCCGACCCCATTCGCAGGGCCGTTCGAGCTGCGTCCATGGCAACGTTTCCCCCACCGATAACCGCGACTCTTTTTCCCCTCATTATGGGAGTATCGTACTTGGGAAACCGGGTCGCCCTCATAAGGTTTGCCCGAGTCAGATATTCATTGGCGGAATATACTCCGTTCAGGTTTTCGCCCGGGATCCCCATGAACCAGGGCAGACCGGCGCCGACACCGAGAAAGACCGTGTCAAATCCTTCCTCTTCCATGAGTTCCCTGATGGTGAAAGTCCTGCCTACCACCACGTTTGGAATGACCTTAACCCCAAGACTCTCAAGGTTGTTGATCTCGTAATCCACGATCTCGTTGGGAAGGCGAAATTCGGGAATGCCGTAGACCAGAACCCCACCCGGCTTATGCAGAGCCTCGAAAACAGTGACCTCGTGACCCTTGACGATGAGATCGCCGGCAACGGTCAGGCCGGCCGGTCCGGCTCCAACAACAGCAACCTTTTTCCCGGTGGGCGGAGCGACTTCGGGAAGATCTGATCCCTTCTGCGCCATTTCCCAGTCGGCAGCGAAGCGCTCGAGTCTGCCGACGGCAACGGGCTCTTCTTTAACACCTATAACACACAGGATCTCACACTGGTCCTCCTGGGGGCACACCCTGCCGCAGACAGCGGGCAAAGCGTTGTTCTCTTTGAGAATCTTTATGGAACTGGCAAAATCCCCGTCCTCTATGGCCTTGATAAAACCGGGTATATCGATGCCCACAGGACATCCGGCGACACACCTTGGCTTCTTGCACTGAATGCATCTCTGGGCCTCGAGCATAGCTGTTTCGGGTGAATATCCCAGGGGTACCTCAGTAAAGTTGGTCTTTCGCTCTTCTGGTGCCTGTTCCGGCATTCCCTGCCGCGGGATCTTCTCCTTTGTCTCTGTCATAACCGCCCTTTCCTATTCACCGATATATGTTAAAGCTTCGATTGCCTCTCGCTCATCCTTGAGATACATCCTCTGTCGCACTCTCAACTCCTCGAAATCCACCTTGTGACCGTCAAAATCCGGTCCATCTACACACACGAACTTGATCTCGTCACCCACGGTTACCCTGCACGCTCCGCACATGCCTGTCCCGTCAACCATAATGGGATTGAGGCTGACCAAGGTCTTGATCTCGTACGGCTTTGTCAGCCTGGAGACGGCTTCCATCATGGGTACCGGTCCGATTGCCATAACCAGATCGATGGGTTCGCCTTTCTTGATCATATCCTCCAACAGGTTGGTGACAAAACCTTTCTCTCCGTAGCTTCCATCATCCGTACAGATTTTCACCTCAGTACTGCCCTTTTTCATCTCTTCTTCAAGGATGAGGAGTTTTTTTGATCTGGCTCCGAGAATGGAAACCACCTTGCTGCCCGCTTCCTTGAAGCCTCTGGCAACAGGATGAATGGGCGCAATACCGATTCCACCTCCAACACACACAACCAGCCCGAGTTTTTCAAGATGGCTGGGGATGCCGAGTGGGCCGACAAGGTCATCGAAACTGTCGCCTGCTGAAAGACCACCGTACATCATGGTGCTCTTTCCCACCTCCTGGAAGATCAGCCTGACACTTCCCTCATCCGGATCAGAATCGGCGATGGTCAGGGGTATCCTCTCCCCCTCCTCGCCATATCTGAGGATGACGAACTGGCCCGGCAGGGCCTTGCGGGCTACATACGGCGCATCGACTACCATGGAATGGACATCGTGGGCCAGGTTTGTTTTTTCCTTGATTTTAAACACCCTCTCTCCTCTCTTTAACCACTGGTCTTGTCCAGCTGGTATTCAGAACAGTCCATGAATTGCAGACGTCCCGATCTTTCCCGTTAAACAGCCTGGTTAAACAGCCTGTACGAAACGATAACAGTGTCATCGTTTTGAAGTGTTTACATGAGCATTTTGCCGGTGTTTTTCTCTCAAAGGATCGACGCCCCTCAAAAAACCAGAGAGTAAGATTACCACTTTTTTTCCGTTGATGCGAGTTTTGTTCAATGTATACAGTGTACCGGAATACAGTTTCAAGTAAGTAATTCTTACCTTTCATCTCTGATCTTCTTCTTCCCTTTGTATTTTGCACTACGTACTTTAGTACTCCGCCTAAGGCGGTAGTTGACGTCCACAACGGCGCATGCTAGTTGATCTTTCCATGAATGTGCATACGGCAAGGCTTCTGGATCAAGCCTTTGGGCCAAAACAGATTCCAAACCTGCCCTACCCCCAGGTCGCTGTTCTCGGTCGATCCAACGTTGGTAAATCTTCTCTGCTGGCAACGATGATGCGCAGGAAAAAGCTCGTCAAGGTGAGTTCCAGGCCGGGCAAAACCAGAGGGATCTTTTTCTACCTGGTTAACGACGCTCTGCTTCTTGTTGATCTGCCGGGTTACGGATTTTCCAGGGCTCCCAAGGCTGTGTCCTCTCAGTGGCAATCGCTGGTAGAGGCCTACCTTGACAGCGCTGCGGGGCCGTCCCTCGCCCTTCACCTCATCGACATAAGACACCCTCCGACAAAGGATGACCTGGCCGTTCACGATATTATCACAGGCAGGCAAATTCCAGGCATTGTGGTGGCCACAAAAGCGGACAAACTCTCGCGATCCAGGCGGATGAGGTCCATTTCAGTCATCAGCCGTGACCTTGGAGAGCCTCCGGAACTTGTGGTTCCCGCCTCCGCCAAGGACTCATCGATTCCAATAAATGACCTGTGGGAGAGGATAGCTGAGAGCCTGCAGTTGTAATAAAGGGTTCATCCGGCAAATTAGTACCTGCAGGGTTCCGGGTTCAAAGTTCAAAATTCCGCGATTCCAGATTCCAAACAAAAAGCACCATCAAACGATGTCACTGCGAGGAGCGTCGAGAAAAGACGAGAGCGACGTGGCAGTCTCAACTTTCCGGGATTGCTTCACGCACCAGCCGGTTCGCAATGACCGCGCTTGTCCCCGCAGTTCCGTTCAAACACAGCGCCAGGAGACGTTCGGAGCAAAGAGGAACCCTTCGACAAGCTCAGGGCAGGCGAAACCTTGTGGAATTTTGAATCCAGGATTACTCGGAACTTGCGCTGCTGGTTGTTCGACGGTAGGACTTGGGCTTGTGACATCCCACCTCGCATTTGCCGCCATCCTCCAGGGCCTGAAAGGCCATTGTGAAGAAGCGGATATTCTTGCGAGAGTAGGTTTTGATGAGATTGTGTGACTGCGACGAGCCGTGAGGATCATGGCACACTGAACAGGATCTGGACTTGCTTCTTTTTACGATTCCGTATTTGTTGGGTTTTACCGCACCCTGCACGTGCAGATCGTGGAGGTTTTTTGATCCGTCCCTGAATTCCGTCCCCTCCGCCGGACCTGTGACCAGGGATGATTCGTGACACTCGAAACAGAGGGAATACATCTCCTCCTCAAAACCCTTTGGGTATCGCTCCGTATTGTAGTTTTCAACGAGGAGTTTGGGCAGACCGCCGGCGTGGGGTTGATGGCAGTCGGTACATTCGCCAGCGGTTATAGCTGTGTGAAGCATTGTAGCCGTTTCATCCGGAACATCATGGCATTCCTGGCAGAGGGTCGACACCTCGTCCAGGAGCAGGGCTCTCACGTTTGAGGCATGAGGGCTGTGGCAGTCAGTACAGCTCCCCTCGGAAACCGCCTCGTGAACGAAGGATCCGGCCGTCATATCGTCGTGACACTCCTGGCACAGCTCTTCAGGGGGTGTTTCCAGCAGAGCCCTGTTGCCGGCGCTGTGGGGGTTGTGACATGCCATGCAGCCGTCATCCTCGATAATGGTGTGGAGCTTCCCCTGCTCACCAGGGTCGTCGTGACAGTCGGCGCACAGGGCCGGCGGTTCCTGAACCAGAAGGTTCCTGTGCTCCGAGGCATGGGGACTGTGACAGTCTGTACATCCGCCGCTTGCGGCGGCCTCGTGGAGAACCTCCCCGGACATCACATCGTCATGACACTGCATGCAAAGATTTTCAGGCGACTCCACCAGAAGCTTTTTGTTCAGAGAGCTGTGAGGATCATGACAGACCAGACAGCCGTCCTCCTCGATTACAGTGTGCAGTTTTCCCTGCTCGGCAGGGTCGTCGTGACACTGCAGACACAGCGCCGACCCTTCCTCTACAAGGACCAGTTTCTCATCGTCGCCATGGTTGTCATGGCACGAGGAACAATCATCCTCGTCTACAGGCAGATGAAGAACCTTCTGTGACCTGGTTGTTTCGAGCCATTCCCCGTGACACTCAGCGCAGTCCGATTGAGCTGTCACACCAGTGGAAAAAAGGAAGATCGACAGACCCAGGATCAACAAAAAACAGACTTTATGGATTTTCAACTCGCAGCACCTCTCAACACTTTTTCCAGCAGGTCTGTTTAACAAAGAGACCGGAAAGTGTCAACAAACAATAATCCCACGGGAGGTTTCCTTGACAGAGTTGTCCTGTTAATAATAAATAGACCCGAAAGGTCGAGAAAGCATTTTGGCTGATCAGACATTTTCACGTAAAACCACAAAGGATCTGTAATGAAGCTTCTTCTCGTCGACGATGTCGAGCTTTTTCTTGACCTGGATTCACACCATCGCGGTCAGGGGAGCCTTCATAGAGCTGACATCGCCCCCGGGTATTGGAGAGGAGATGACGGTGGATTTTTCGTTTCCCCGAAAACCGGAAGCAATTACGGCCAAAGCTGTTGTACGATGGACCAGAAAATCAGGCAATGGCGGGCCTGCGGGTGTCGGTGTGCAGTTTATGGAGATCAGTGACAGGGATATGAGCAAGATTATGTCCTACGTTCAGGACAAAGAGCGGATGCTCAATCCGCACAGGGGTACATAGGGAGGGACCATCGCAGCACTTCAGGGAAAAACGACAGACCTGAAATCAAATCAGATCAGGCGTCTGGAACGCCTTGCCCGTGGGAAACCCAGGGCTGGAGAGATCCTGTCTGCCGAAACCGCCAGACAGTTGGCTGCTCTATCCCGTGAAACCCGAAGGCAGTTGGGACTCCTTATCGACCGCCGGGGTGTCGTAAACTACGTTCTCGTCGGCGACAGGCGCAGTGTTTTTATCCCTGACCTTACAAAGTACCGCTTCAGCCCCGGGCACCTTCGTGGTCTGCGTCTTGTCCACACCCATCTTGAACCGTCCGGTCTGAATCGAGAGGATCTCACAGATCTTCTCCTGGTCAGGCTGGATCTCATCGTCGTCATAGAGGTGTCCAGGGACGGCCTTCCGGGCAAAACACACCTGGGCTATCTTCTTCCATCCAACGGCTCTCGATGGACAATCGAGACCTTTGAGCACATCTCCGCTGTAACTGAGAAACCACTCGATCTCATCGCCCTTGCAGAGAAAGACCTCAGCAAGCGAATTACCGGACGGGCTGTTGACGGGGTTACACGGGCGCTTCTTATCTGGTACACCGGAAGGCCCGTCGATCTCATCGACGAATCCATGGAGGAGTTGAAGGAGTTGGCCCGAACAGCCGGGATCGAAGTAATCGACAGCATACTCCAGCCGCGATCACGACCTGATCCAAGATACGTTGTGGGTCAGGGCAAGCTGCGGGATATTACGGTGACTGCTCTGGACGAGGGGGTAGACACCCTCATCTTCAACGGCGAACTGACTCCGTCTCAACTGAGGGCGATCGCTGACCAGACAGAGCTGAAGGTCGTCGACCGGACTATGCTCATCCTCGACATTTTCGCCCGGCACGCCAGGAGCAGTGGGGGGAAAATCCAGGTCGAATTGGCCCAACTCAGATATCTCCTTCCCCGCCTGCTTGGTAAAGGTACGGCGTTGTCCCGCCTTGCCGGCGGTATCGGCACTCGAGGTCCCGGTGAAACCAAGCTGGAGGTGGACAGACGAAGAATCCGCCAGAGGATAACCCACCTGGAAAAGAACCTGACCAAGCTCCAGAAGGGAAGAAGAACCCAGCGAAAAAAGAGAGGCTCTCAATCCGTCTCCATCGTGTCTATCGTCGGGTACACAAACGTTGGCAAGAGCACACTTTTAAACACACTGACAAAAAGCTCTGAAACGGCTGAGAATAAGCTCTTTGCCACCCTTGACCCGGTGAGCCGCAAATTGACTGTGGCCGGTGGACCGTCCTGTATTCTCACTGACACCGTGGGCATTATCAATGACATGCCCCCGGAACTGGAGCGGGCCTTTGCCGCCACCTTCGAGGAAATCCTGGATGCCGACCTCATCCTTCATCTGGCGGATTCATCCCATCCAAACTCCATCGAGCAGATCGAAACTGTCCAGAGCCTACTGCAGAACCTGCAATTGGAACAGATACCGAAGTTGCTTGTCCTGAACAAAGCCGACATCACCGATGCGGCCACCTTGAGCAACCTGGAACACCGCTACCAGACCTTTTCCATCAGCGCGGTTCAGAGGAGTTCTCTGACGCCTCTCCTTGTGGCACTGTCCTCTAAATTAAAGGAGATACGGGATCAATAAACCATCAGGTATTCAATAGGAAGAATTCAGAACAAAAAAGGACCCCATGCGGGGCCCTCAACTTTGCACTTTGCTCCTTGTGCTTTGTTCTGCTTCAGGAGGCTTTCTTCAGGATCCTGCGGATTTCCTTTTTCCGCTTCCTCAACTCCTTAACCTTGGCACTGTCCCTGGACTCGATGGCATCGGCGATCTGCCCCTTGAGCGTTTTCTTTTCTGTCTTGAGGGCAGCGATATCGTACTTTCCCCGGATTTTAAGCTGGAGCTTAGTCGGAGGCTTTTCTACCACCTTGGGCTTTTCAGCCTTTGGTGACTGCGCTGGAGCTTCGGCGGCAGCTTCTTCAGGGGCAGGCTCGGGAGCGGAGGCTTCAGGCTCGGGGACAGGTTCGGGATCAGGTGCGGGTTCGGCTTCAACAGGCTCCACCGGTGGTTCCTCGGCAGCCTCAGGTTCAGGTGCAGGCTCGGGAGCTTCCGCAGCCACTTCAGCCACTTCCTCAGGCTCAGGGGCCTCTTTGGCCACTTCCTCCTCCACCGGAGTTGACTCAGCTTCCACTGGCACCTCTTTGGCAACTTCAGGTTCAGGTTCGGGTTCGGGGGCAGGTTCGGAGGCTTCAGGCTCGGGCTCGGGGGCAGGTTCGGGGGCGGAGGCTTCAGGCTCTGAAATCTTTTCCTGAATGGCAGCGATCAGGTCAGCCTTTTTCATTTTGGACAATCCCGTCAGGCCCATCCCCTTGGCAATCTCTTTCAACTGGGCTACAGTTTTCTTATCAAGGTCATCGGTTTGTACCATGCTGTACTCCTTTTTAACGGCAGGCTAAGCTGCCCGCTATTTTTACGGAATTAAGATGTCTAACAGATCACCACTAAAGAGTCAACACCGTGCGTTTCTCTACAGATCTCTGTCGTCTTATCTTCGAGGAGTTTTCGGCAGAGCGCTTCGAAAGGTCCCGGTTGATCCCGGTTTCGGATGTCCCAATCGGGACGGTACAATCGGGACGACCGGGTGCTCGTTCTGCGATCTGGACAGTTTTGTCCCAACTTACGCCCGCTCCGGCAAGGGCCCGGCAGACCAGATCATGGATGCTTTTTCAGGAAAGTCGGCCCAGCCCTTCATCGTCTACCTTCAGGCGGGCGCCGGGACATACGCATCACCAGATGCTTTCCGGCAGGTCGTTGAATCCGTCTTCAGAATTCCCGGTTCTATCGGCCTGTTCATCGGCACCCGCCCTGATTGTGTGGATGAGTCTGTTCTCGATGTCCTGAATCCTTATCTGGGGCGCAAGCTTCTGTGGCTCGAACTCGGTCTTCAGTCGTCATCTGATCTCACACTGGATCGCATCGGGAGAGGACATGATGTTGAGGCTTTTATCCGTGCCAGGTCCCTGGCCATGGAGAGGAGAATTCCCATATGTGCCCACATTATTCTCGGGCTGCCCGGTGAGGGGAAAGGTGAAATGGTGTCCACTGCCCGCTTCCTCTCCGAGCACAAGGTGGAGGGAGTAAAGATCCATCACCTTCAGATTATCAAGGGTACCCGTATAGAGGAGGAATATCACCTGGGCCGGGTCAAGCCCCTCGATCACAACGTCTATCCCGCACTGGTCTCCGAATTCCTGAAGCACCTGCCCCCAACGACCGTCATTCACCGCCTGCTGTCAGATGCCCCTGACGAGATGCTCACCGCTCCCAAATGGCCCCAAAGAAGCAGGGTGATCCAGTCCATCAGGGATCACATGACGAGGGAGGGGAGCTTTCAGGGGAAAAAGTGGAGAGAGAGGCTTTGACTGCGAACGGCTCTGCGATTGAAGACCTCGTCTTCATCTTACTGCTACGTCTGGTTTTCCTTCTCCACAGCGTCCGCCACCGCCTCCATGAGGCCAGGAACCTGTTTCTCCATCTCCTCCCACGCGGGCAGCGGGGAGAGGGGCTGTTCGGTTTCAATCCTGCCCAGGGCTACTCCCACTGCCTCTGTAAAGGTCTCGATGGCCTTTTGCTCAGCGGCCTCGTCGTAACGCAACCCGCTGGCAAGGGCGTCGGCACGATAACCCGGAATCATCGCCTCCGCCCTTTGGGAATATCGGCCTGGAAGGTCCTCACTCCACCCCTCCTCCGGGCAGCTTTCCCTGAGGAGGCTTTCAGCGACCTCGATGGCCATACGGTTCAGACCCCGTGCCGAATCATCCGGTGAAAGGGGCTGGTGCTTGTGCTCGTAATTGTCGCACAGATCTGCCTGGCAGATATCTTCCGGAGAAACGGTCCTGGATACCGATGAAAGGATGCCGATCTCCAGACCCCAATCCCTGGGGATGGGGATCTTGCCCGCCAGTTCCATGGTCATGGCAAACTCACCGGCGAGGGGATACCTCATGGAACCTATGAGGTCCAGTACCAGGCTGGGGCTTTCGCCGACCAGAACCGACACGAGGGGAGAAACAAGAAGACGGGTAACCCTCCCGTGCATGGAACCTTCAGAGACTCTTGCATAGTATCCCTTGCAGAAGGAGTAGTTCAGCTCGGGATGAACCAGGGGAAGGAGGAGGCGAACGGGTATCTCCCCCGTGTAATTGATGATATCCGCATCGTGCAGTCCCAGGGAGTGGACCGTTCCCCGGGAAAGCAAATACCCCATTGCGATCCACACGTCCCGACCTTTTCCCGGCAGGCCTACGTCCAAATCCTTTTTAAGGTCCTCGAGCACACCGGAAAGCCGAGGTCCTTCAGGCCACACGACCGTGGTTCTGGCGGCAACAGATTCATGAAGCCTTTGCGCTTTGCGGTAGTCACCAGCGTCAGCACGCCCCAGTACAAGGACAAGCTCATTGAGATACGTCGCGGCGCTCAACCTCTCCAGGATGACACCAAGGGCCGGAACATCCATCTCAGAGGCAAGAGCCGGGATAAGGAGGGACATGGGGCGCTTCCTGGCAAATCGGGCAAGCTCCTCCTCCAGCTCAGCCAGGCTGAATCCGGGCAGACGGTGCAGGGTGGTGGCAGGTCCGAATTGAAGAAAATCACCCATGTCTCTTCTCCTGAAACTCTTTGAGAAACCAACCTCCCTCACGCCCGCTCGCTTCACTCGCTCAAGTCCGCAAAGGACGCCAGGGAAACCCTGATTTTTTTATAGAACCTTGTTCAGTGGATACTCGATGATCCCCTCTGCGCCACAGTCCATGAGCTGAGGGATGAGGCTGCGTATAATCTTCTCGGAAACCACCGACTCTACAGAATACCAGTCGCTCTGGTGCAGACCCGCGACAGTAGGAGCATTGAGGCTGGGCAAAATGGCCACCACATCCTCCAGGCTGTCCCGGTGAACGTTCAATTTGATACCCACCATACCCATCGCTTTCTCCGCACCCTTAAGCAGGAGAGCGATGTTGTCGATCTTCTTTCTCTTGAAGGGATCTTTGTAGGATTCCTTGTTGGCTATGTATTGCGGTTTGGATTGCATGAGTTCGTGAATGATCTTAAGGCCGTGTGCGCGAATGGTGCTTCCGGTTTCGGTGACCTCTACAGCGGCATCGGCTATGCCCTCGACAACCTTCGCCTCGGTTGTACCCCATGAATAGTCCACCTTGACATCGACACCCTTGTTCTCGAAGTAGCGCTTGGTGAACTCCACAAGTTCAGTGGACACCCTTTTGCCCTTCAGATCCTCCAAAGAGTTATAGGGGCTGTTCCTGGGTACGATCAGCACCCAGCGCGCGGGCCTTGCGCTGACCTTCGAATAGGTCAGCTCCTCGACCCAGGCAACTTCGGAATCGTTCTCCAGGATCCAGTCACGGCCGGTGATACCCGCGTCCAGAATGCCCTCCTCGACAAAACGGGACATCTCCTGCGCTCTGACCAGTGAAAACGAGAGCTCTTCATCGTCCACCGTGGGGAAATAATTGCGGGATCCACGATTGATTCTCCAGCCCGCTTTCCTGAAGAGCTCTATGGTAGCTTCCTCCAGGCTGCCCTTGGGAATGCCGATCTTGACTTTCCCGTTGTGCTCGTTGTTCTGAGTTTGACCACTCATCTGTTATTGGTCTCCTTTTCTTAAAAAAAGCACTAAGTACTATGTGCTACGGATTTAAAACCTTAGCCCTTAGCCCTTAGTACGTAGTACTGAAGTTTATACATTAAACCTCACCTGGATAACATCCCCTTCCCGGACAATGTAATCCTTCCCCTCGACGTTCAATTTTCCCGCCTCCCTGGCCTGCGCAAACCCGCCAAGTTCAAAACATTCCTCACACGAAACCACTTCAGCACGGATAAAGCCTCTTTCCATATCATCGTGGACTTTCCCGGCCGCCTTTATGGCACGGGTTCCCTCGGGCACGACCCAACCGCGCGCTTCTCTCTCGTTTACTGTAAAAAAGTTGACCAGCTGCAGGAGATCGAAGATTCTGGAAACGAACCGTTCACTGGACGGGCTCTTCAGACCTAATTCCTCCAGAAAGGGCACTCTCTCATCCTCCGGAAGGTCCAGGAGCTCCTGCTCTGCCTTCGCGCAGGTACTAAAAAAAGCGATCCCCTCAGAAGCGCATTTTGCCTCAAATTCGGGGTAAGGGCTGCTTGCTGCGCATTCCTCGCCGACATTAACAACCCCCATGAGAGGAATCTGGGTGAGGAACTGATATCCGGACAGGGATTTCACCTCCTCTTTCGACAGCTCCATCCTTCTTGTTGGCCTGCCCTCTTCCAGCTGCGCCTTGACTCTCTCCAGCAGTACCGCTTCCGGCGATGCGAGCTTTCCCTCCTTGGACAGCCTGGTCAGGCGTCCCTCAACAGGGATAAGATCGGTAAGACAGAATTCCACGACAAGGGTGGCCAACTCCTCGGAAAGTTCATCAGCAGGACGGCATCCGGGAGACATGGGGGCATCAAACCCTCTGAGGACCACTACCAGAGCGTCCAGCCCCGCTGCCCGTTTAAGGGTCCCGGTTCTCAACCCTCCGCCCTCTTCCGGCCTCAGGTCTCCGAGCTCAACCAGGTCCATGTGAACCGGGGTTGTCTTTTTCGACCCGAACATCTCGGCGAGCCTGTCCAGCCGGGGATCCCGGAGCTTCATGGATCGCACTTCAGGACCCGTACGTTTCTCAACAAGATCCAGATCCTCCGAGATCAGGGACAGGAGTGTAGTGACACCGGACCCTGAATAGCCTGCCAACCCTATTTTCACGTGCGTCCCCCCATTTATGAATCCAGCATTCAGTGCTCAGTAGAAATTCGCTCTTATTGTGTCCGAGGATGTGATGTAGTATTTTACTGCCTACATGTATTATCAAGAGAGACCCAGCTAATTACCACCTTTAATCACAGGGCACAAGACCACTTGAGTCATGATGGCGGGATTCACAGCGGCATATCTGAAACTTCATCGCGATGAACTGGAGAAACGGGTCAGGATACTGGCCGATCTTGCCTCTCCCTGCCATCTCTGTCCGCGCAAATGCGGCTCTCTTCGCAAATCGGGGGAAGTCGGATACTGCAGGACAGGATTTGAACCGATGATCAGCTCCGCCCATGCCCACTTCGGGGAGGAGGCCCCTCTTTCGGGCACCCGGGGATCCGGGACCATTTTCTTCACAAACTGCAACCTGGGATGTATTTTCTGCCAGAATTATGACATCAGCCATCAGGGGGCAGGCAGAACTGTATCCACCGATGAGCTTGCCAACCTGATGCTCGCCCTTCAGAAGCAGGGCTGTCACAACATCAATCTCGTCACACCGATCCATCAGATACACTCCATAGTCGAGGCTCTTGCGACAGCTGTGGAGGGGGGACTGCAGGTTCCAATCGTGTACAACACCGGCGGGTACGATGCGGTGGACACTCTCCGACTGCTGGACGGGATTGTAGATATCTTCATGCCTGATCTTAAATTCGGCGATTCCGAACACGCCAAGGAACTGGCTGACGCCCCCGACTACCCCCAGGTTGTCAAGGATGCCATCGTTCAGATGCACAGTCAGGTGGGGGACCTGGTGGTGACCGAAGATGGAACCGCCCTGCGCGGCCTCCTGGTAAGGCACCTGGTTCTGCCCCACGACCTTGCCGGTTCCGGGGAAGCCTTCAGGTTCCTGTCCGAAAAAATCTCCCCCGACACATACCTGAACGTCATGGCTCAATACCGGCCCTGCTGGAAGGCGGTAGGAACTGCCCGGATCGGGGATCCCCTCCAGTCAAAGGATTACCTGCATTCCCTTGCCCTGGCAAGGGAATATGGCCTGACCCGACTGGATTAGCTCGCGCCTGAATGATCCACAGGCTCTGCCCGGACATGTTTTTGTCCCGGACATTTTTCTTGACATCTGAGAAACAACGTTTTACTATTCATAACATATTAATAGATTATCTTGGTTCCTGTCTGCCAATAGTTCTTAAATATCAAGTGTTTACATAAAAGCAAACCGGTTTTGAAAACCGTGATTGTATTGTAGACAAGGAATTGGTCTTCTGAAAATACGGCCCGCTGCCAGGGCTTAAGTGCAAGACGTAATCCATTGTGAAAGGAGGTGGGACTATCCGCCACACCCGTGTCTGACGTCAGTTCAAGAGCTGACACGGGAACGGTCCCTTAGGGGGCCAGATGAAGATTCATCATTAAACAGGGGAGGATTTTTCTCTCCCCCCCAGATACGGAGGTCTCAATGGAACAAAATCTTGGCAATAGATGGCGGTTTGTCGGGGCTGCGGTAGTCATGCAACTTTGTCTCGGCGCGCTGTACTCCTGGTCCGTTTTCAGGGGCCCGCTGGAGGCCGTGTACGGATGGGACAAGGCACAGAGCATCGCACCCTACCGCTATTCAGTGGCGTTTTTCGCCATAGCAATGATCATCGCCGGTTTCTGGCAGGACAAAAAAGGTCCGAGACTCGTTGGTAGCGTTGGCGGTGTCCTCCTGGGTACCGGCGTCCTGCTGGCTGCATTCATCGGCACCACCCCCGGCGGAATGATCATCACCTACGGTGTTCTGGCCGGACTGGGCACGGGCTTCGCCTACGTTACCCCCATCGCTACCTGCGTGAAGTGGTTCCCAGACAAGCGCGGAATGATCGTTGGCCTCGCAGTCTTGGGCTTCGGCGCTGGTTCACTGATCTTCGCGCCCCTTATTGAAAAGCTCCTCGGAACCGATCCCGATGCGTGGGCTCAGACGATCCCGAGAACCTTCATCATCCT